>JAQGMP010000647.1 GCA_028292285.1 Variovorax sp.
GCTCGACGCCCAGATAGATGTTCTCGTAGCAGGTGAGCCAGGGCAGCAGCGAATGGTTCTGGAACACCACCGCGCGCTCCGGGCCGGGGCCCGCGATCTCGCGGTTGGCGCACAGCAGCGTGCCGTGCGTCGGCATGGTGAGCCCCGCGATCAGATTGAGCAGCGTCGACTTGCCGCAGCCGGAATGCCCGATGAGCGCCACGAACTCGCCTTTGGCCACGGTCAGGTTGATGTCGCGCAGCGCCTGGAAGCTGCCCTTGGCGGTCTTGAAGGTTTGTTCGACATCGTTGATGTCGATGAACTTCTTGTCATCGTTCATGAACGCACCTCTTCGAACGTGAACGCGGTGGCGATCTTGATGAGCGCGAATTCGAGGATCAGCCCGACGATGCCGATCACGAAGATCGCGATGATGATGTTCTTGACGTTGAGGTTGTTCCACTCGTCCCACACCCAGAAGCCGATGCCAACGCCGCCGGTCAGCATCTCCGCTGCGACGATCACCAGCCAGGCGGTGCCGACCGCGAGCCGCACACCGGTCAGCATGTAGGGCAGCACGGCGGGAAACAGGATCTTGGTGACGATCTTCCATTCGCTCAGGTTCAGCACCTTGGCGACGTTCATGTAGTCCTGCGGCACGCGCTGCACGCCGACTGCGGTGTTGATGACCATCGGCCAGATCGAGCAGATGAAGATGGTCCAGATGGCGGCCGGGTTGGCGCCCTTGAACACCAGCAGGCCGATCGGCAACCAGGCCAGCGGCGACACCGGACGGAGCAGGCTGATCAGCGGGTTGAACATGCGCGCCAGAAACTCGAAGCGGCCGATCGCGAAGCCTGCCGGGATGCCGACCACGGCGGCCAGGCCGAAGCCCAGCGCCACGCGGCCGAGGGAGGACAGCACGTTCCAGCCGACGCCCTGGTCGTTGGGACCGTTGCTGTAGAACGGATCGCTGAACACCTTGACCGCCTGCAGCCAGGTTTCCCACGGCGCGGGAAAGGTGCCGGCGCTGCGCAAGGCGATCAGCTCCCAGATCAACACGAGCAAGCCGAAGCCCGCCAGGGGAGGCAAGACGCGCATCCAGAACCGGCGCAGATCGAGCGGCTTGCGAGCGCCTGGTTGCGAGCCGCCGGTGGTGACGGCGGGCGCGCGCACCGGCGTCCTGGCGACGGCCGCATTCGCCGGCAGCGGTACGGCAGCCGAGGCCTCGAGCGGAGAGTGAAAGACGGCACTGACCATGCTCTGCTCCTTAAGCGTGAATCTTGAAAGAGTCGGCGTAGGCCTTCGGGTTTTTGCCGTCCCACACGACGCCGTCCATCAGCTTGCTGGCGCGCATCGTGTCTTTCGGCACCGGCGTCTTGCTGGCCGCAGCGGCCTGCTTGTAGAGGTCGATGCGGTTGATCTCCGTCGCCACCTTCAGGTAGTCCGGGTGCTCCTTGATCAGGCCCCAGCGCTTGTGCTGCGTGGTGAACCACATGCCGTCCGACAGGTACGGAAAGGTGACCGCGCCGTCGTTGTAGAACTTCATGAAGTTCGGGTCGTCCCAGTTCTTGCCCATGCCGTTGGTGTAGCGGCCCAGGATGCGCTGGTTGATGGCGTCAACGCTGGTGTTGACGTAGCTCTTGTCGGCGATGGTCTCGGCCATCTTGTTTTTGTTTTGCAGGCCGGTGTCGATCCAGCGACCGGCTTCCAGAATCGCAGCCGTCACGGCGCGGCAGGTATTGGGGTTCTTCTGCACGAACTCCGACGTCGTGCCGAGCACCTTTTCAGGGTGGTCTTTCCAGATGTCCTGCGTCGTAATAGCCGTGACGCCGATGCCGTCCATGATGGCGCGCTGGCCCCATGGCTCGCCGACGCAAAAGCCGTCCATGTTGCCGATGCGCATGTTGGCGACCATCTGCGGCGGGGGCACCACGATCGACTTGGCGTCCTTCAGCGGATTGATGCCGCTGGCGGCCATCCAGTAATAGATCCACATCGCGTGGGTGCCGGTCGGAAAGGTCTGCGCGAAGGTGTATTCGCGCTTGTCGCTGGCCATGAGCTTGGCGAGCGACGGACCGTCGACCGCGCCCTTGTCCGCGAGCTTCTTGCTGAGCGTGATCGCCTGGCCGTTGTTGTTGAGGGTCATCAACACGGCCATGTCTTTCTTGGGGCCGGCGATGCCGAGGTGCACGCCATAGACCAGGCCGTAGAGCACATGGGCGAAATCAAGATCGCCATTGACCATCTTGTCGCGCACGCCGGCCCAGCTGGCTTCCTTGCTCGGCACGATCTTCACGCCGTACTTCTTGTCGATGCCGAGCACCGACGCCATGACGACGCTCGCGCAGTCGGTCAGCGGAATGAAGCCGATCTTGACTTCTTCCTTTTCGGGTTTGTCGGAGCCTTGCGCCCAGACGGCGGCACGCAATGCCGCATCCAGGCCGACCGCGCCGATGGCGGCGGCTTGCAAGACCTTGCGGCGACTGAGCTTCGGTTTAAGCAGATCGGTCATTGAGGGGCGAACTCCGAAAATTGAAAAGATGAGGACAAAAGCAAAGGCATGGCAAAGGCAAAGCGGAAAACAAAAAAGGCGTCCTCATCGCGCATGCGCTGCTCGAAAACGAGCGCATGCTGATAAGGACGCCTTTGTCCGGTGGGTCGGCAACACCCGCCGTTGGATGCCGCCTGCCTGAAGACCGTCGTTGGTCTATGAGAAGGTTGGTTGCAAGCAGCGTGCCAGCGCCATAAGCACTGCCATTGCTACTTAATCGATAGCACCGGCGCCAATGCAGGCCAGTGGTTGGTCAAGGTTTTATCGAAGGGCGCTGCTTCGCACTTCGATTGTGCGGTGCACCAATTCAGCTGCCGATGGGCAGGTAGTCGGCCATGGAGAGCACCGATTCGGCGACATCGACAACGCGTCGGTTCTGGTTCATCGCGGTCTGCCTGAGCATCTGGTGTGCCTCAGGTTCGGTCAGTTTGCGATGCGCCATCAGCAGTCCCTTGGCGCGCTCGACCAGCTTTCTCTCGTTGAGGGCAGTGCGCACGGTGGCGAGCTCATCGCTCATGGCCTGCAGACGCTGTGCCTGCTCCTGCATCATTTCAAGGATCGAACGTTCGAGCTGGTGGCCGTACGTCGGTGCCGCCGGTGCCAGCCCGGGGCCGTCCCCTTGCGGAGCAGGCACGGCCCCCGGCTCATCGAAAAAGGCCGTGGCGTTCGTGTCGGGTTCGCCGGCAAGGCGGTCGAGCAGGGCCTCGTACGATTCGGCTTCGACGCGGGCCTGCCGGATCTTGTTGCGGCAGAGGTCGCGCAAATCTGCAGCGAGCCGCTCTTCGACAGCTTTCATGGCGTCGATGCGCAGTGAGCAGCAGTCGAACCAGACCGCGCTGAGTTCCGGGTCGAGCGGCACGCCGGCGGGTGCAGCGCAGGCGATGCGGCGCAACTTTTCGAGCTCTGCCAGTTCGGCTGCAGGTTCGCATTCACGCCAGAGCTGGCTCATCGTGGCGCCGGCGAAGTCGGCGAACACATGAAAGCAGCGCTCCTGCGCGGCAATGAGCTGCAACCATTGCTGCTGCCGCTGGGGGTCGTTGTGCCCGGCCGCAAAGGCGGCGGCGCCGCAGGCGCGTTCCCGGCCGGCGAACTCCTTGCCCTGCATGAAGTTGAACATCGCCGCCAGCAGGCGCGAGATTTCCGGGTCGGTTGCGCCATCGGCCGCTTCGAACACCACGGTCAGCAGTCCTGCGATCAGCTTGGCGAACGCGGCGGTCGCTTCCGCCGGGGTGGTTTCGAGGGCGCCGATGCGGCGGCGCAATGCGGGCAGGGCGTCCAGCCCCGGAAGCACCCATGCAATGCGGCTGAACAACCGGGTGCCGCTGCCGGCTCTCCGGCCTTCGCTTTCGAGCAAGTCGAAGCCGGCCCGCGCGTCGCGCTCGAAGCGTCCGCATTCGACGATCTGCGCGCTGCGTTGCGCCGCAAAGCGACGCCCCTGCGACGCCAGCAGCACGTTCGAGAGCCCGCGCTCGCGCTGCAGCACATGGACCAGCCGGCCGATGGTGCCGACCAGTTCGCTGGTGCGCGCCAGCTGTTCGAGCTCGTCGATTTCGCATCGCCTGGCGGCGACCAGAAAGCTCAATCCGGATTTCATGTGTGGGGCGATAGAAACTGACGGGCATGCAGCAACATCCGTGCCCCGTTCTGGGCGTCCCCCTAAACTCCGGCGATGCTTTTATTGGGAATCGAATCATCGTGCGATGAAACCGGCGTTGCGCTGGTCGCATCGCAGGGCACGGCGTTGCCGGTGCTGCAAGCGCACGCCTTGCACAGCCAGATCGCCATGCACCAGGCTTACGGCGGTGTCGTGCCCGAGCTGGCGAGCCGCGACCACATCCGGCGTGTGCTGCCGCTGACGCAAGCCGTGATGGCGGAGGCCGGGCGTTCGCTCGGCGAGATCGATGTCGTCGCCTACACGCGCGGGCCGGGTCTGGCGGGCGCGCTGCTGGTCGGTGCCGGCGTGGCGTGCGCACTGGGCGCGGCGCTGGGCAAGCCGGTGTTGGGCGTCCATCACCTCGAAGGGCACTTGCTGTCGCCGTTTCTGAGCATCGACCCGCCCGAGTTTCCGTTCGTCGCGCTGCTCGTGTCTGGCGGGCATACGCAGTTGATGCGAGTCGACGGCGTCGGGCGCTATCAGCTGCTGGGAGAAACCATCGACGACGCGGCGGGCGAGGCGTTCGACAAGAGCGCCAAACTGATGGGCTTGCCGTATCCCGGCGGTCCCTGGTTGGCCAAGCTGGCGGAGCAGGGCGATCCCACGGCCTTCAGGCTCCCGCGGCCATTGCT
>JAQGMP010000406.1 GCA_028292285.1 Variovorax sp.
TGGTTGCATGAAGGACGGCGTGAAGGAGCGTTTATGTAACTCTGCGGATTCGACATCGGCCTGGACAAGCCGTTTTTCCTCATCGCCGGTCCGTGCGTGATCGAGTCGGAACAGTTGAAGATGGACACCGCCGGCACGCTGAAAGAAATCACGCAAGCGCTCTGCATCCCGTTCATCTTCAAAAGCAGTTTCGACAAGGCCAATCGCTCGTCGGGCACGACCTTTCGCGGCCCCGGCCGTGAGAAGGGGCTGGAGATCCTGGCCAAGGTCAGGCGCGAACTCGGCGTGCCGGTGCTGACGGATGTCCACACCAACGAGGACATCGTCGAAGCCGCCAAGGTCGTCGACGTGCTGCAGACACCCGCCTTCCTGTGCCGGCAGACCGACTTCATCCGTGCCGTGGCGCAATCGGGCAAGCCGGTGAACATCAAGAAGGGTCAGTTCCTCGCGCCGCACGACATGAAGAACGTGATCGACAAGGCCCGGGCAGCGGCGAAGGAAATCGGCCTCGACGAAGACAGCTTCATGGCTTGCGAACGCGGTGCCAGCTTCGGCTACAACAACCTTGTGTCGGACATGCGATCGCTGGCGATCATGCGCGAGACGCAGGCGCCGGTCGTGTTCGACGCCACGCACTCTGTACAGTTGCCCGGCGGCCAGGGCACGAGTTCGGGCGGCCAGCGCGAAATGGTCCCGGTGCTGGCGCGTGCCGCCATCGCGGTAGGCGTCGCGGGCGTCTTCATGGAAACGCATCCCGACCCGGCCAAGGCATTGAGCGACGGCCCCAACGCGGTGCCTTTGAAGCACATGAAAGCGCTGCTCGAAACGCTGCTGGCGCTCGATGCGGTCACCAAGAAAAACGGCTATCTGGAAGACAGGTTTCAAGCATGAGCGGTTATGTCATTGCCCATGTCGAGGTCACGAACCCGACGCAGTACGAAGAGTATAAAAAGTGGTCGAGCGCGGCCATGCAGGCGAACGGCGCCGAGGTCTGCGTTCGAGGTGGTCAGGTGGCTGTGCTGGAAGGAGACTGGGCACCGACACGTGTCGTGCTGCTCAAGTTCCCGACCTTCGAGCAAGCCAAGGCTTTCTACGACACGCCCGAATACCTGAAGGCGCGCGAAGCCCGCACCGGCGCCGCCGTGATGCGGATGATCGCGGTCGAAGGCCTGTAGGCTCGAATCAAAATTTTCAACTTTCTCCTTCAATAAAAAATCATGAGTGCAATCGTTGACATCGTCGGCCGCGAAATTCTCGACAGCCGCGGCAATCCCACTGTCGAATGCGACGTGCTGCTCGAAAGCGGCACCATGGGCCGCGCGGCCGTGCCTTCCGGCGCATCGACCGGTTCGCGCGAAGCCATCGAGCTGCGCGACGGCGACAAGGGCCGCTACGGCGGCAAGGGCGTGCTGAAGGCGGTTGAAAACATCAACACCGAAATCTCCGAATCCGTGCTCGGGCTCGATGCCAGCGAGCAGGCCTTTCTCGACCGCACACTCAACGACCTCGACGGCACCGACAACAAGGCGCGCCTGGGCGCCAACGCCACGCTGGCCGTGTCGATGGCCGTGGCCCGCGCCGCAGCCGAAGAATCGGGCCTGCCGCTGTACCGCTACTTCGGCGGCATGGGCGGCATGCAGCTGCCGGTGCCGATGATGAACGTCATCAACGGCGGCGCGCACGCCAACAACAGCCTGGACATCCAGGAGTTCATGATCATTCCGGTCGGCGCCAAGAGCTTCCGCGAAGCGGTCCGCTACGGCGCGGAAACCTTCCATGCGCTGAAAAAGATCCTGAGCGACCGCGGCATCAGCACGGCGGTCGGCGACGAAGGCGGCTTTGCGCCCAGCGTCGCCAGCCATGAAGAAGCCATCCTGCTCATCCTCGAAGCGATCGACAAGGCGGGCTACGTGGCCGGCGAGCAAATCGCGCTCGGCCTCGACTGCGCGGCCAGCGAGTTCTACAAGGACGGCAAGTACGTGCTCGGCGGCGAGAACCTCACGCTGTCGCCCGAAAACTGGACCGACATGCTCGCGACCTGGGTCGACAAGTACCCGATCATCAGCATCGAAGACGGCATGCACGAAGGCGACTGGGACGGCTGGAAGCACCTGACCGAACGCCTCGGCAAGCGCGTGCAGCTGGTCGGCGACGACCTGTTCGTCACCAACACCAAGATCCTGCAGGAAGGCATCGACAAGGGCATCGCCAATTCGATCCTGATCAAGATCAACCAGATCGGCACGCTGACCGAAACCTTCGCCGCCATCGAGATGGCCAAGCGGGCCGGCTACACCGCCGTCATTTCGCACCGCTCGGGCGAGACCGAAGACTCGACCATCGCCGACATCGCGGTCGGCACCAACGCCGGCCAGATCAAGACCGGCTCGCTGTCGCGCTCCGACCGCACGGCCAAGTACAACCAGCTGCTGCGCATCGAAGAAGACCTGGGCGACGTCGCCAGCTACCCCGGCCGCGCCGCGTTCTACAACCTGAAGTAACCGGCTGAAGTCGCTGGAGTTCGAAGGCATGCGCTCACGCATCGTTCCCATCGTGCTGGTGTTGCTGCTCGCCGTTCTTCAATGGCAGCTGTGGACCGGCCGCGGGAGCGTGCGCGACGTGGCGCAGCTGCGCGACAAGCTCACGACGCAGCAGGAGTCCAACGCACGCGCAGCGCTGGCCAACGAGCGCCTGGCGTCCGAGGTCAACGACCTGAAGGAAGGCCTCGAGATGGTCGAAGAACGCGCCCGGGCCGAGCTCGGCATGGTGAAGCCGAACGAAGTGTTCGTGCAGATCACGCACTGACGGCCGGCCCGCCTCACTCGCAGCAATCCCGCCGATGCCGGAGTTCTTCTCGGCCCCCGCTTTCGTGCTGTGGGGCGCACCGACCAGTTGGCTCGAAGTGGTGGCCGCGGCCATTGCGCTGGCCATGGTCGGCTGCAACATGCGCGAGATCCACTGGGGCTGGCCGCTCGCCATCGTGAGTTCGCTGCTCTACGTTGCGGTGTTCGCCGAAGCGCGCATCTACGGCGACGCATCGCTGCAGGTCTTCTTCGCCATCGTCGCACTCTGGGGCTGGTTCCAATGGCTGCGCGGCCATCGCGCCGACGGCAGCGTGCTGCAGGTGAGCCGGCTCACGGTGCGCGGCGCGCTGTGGGCGCTGGCCTCCTGCGCGGTGGCATGGCCGGCCGTCGCGCTCTTCTTGATTCGATTCACCAACAGCGACGTGCCGTGGTTCGACGGTTTTGCGACCGGGCTCAGCCTGGTCGGGCAGTTCCTGCTGGGCCGCAAATTCATCGAGAACTGGATCGTGTGGCTGGCCGTCAACGCGGTGAGCATCGGGCTCTTCATTCACAAAGGCCTGTGGCTGACGGTCGGCCTGTACGCTGTCTTCGCGCTGCTCAGCGTCGCCGGGTACTTCGCCTGGCGCCAGCGCCTGCGCCCGGTCGCACCGGCAGCGGATGCGGCGCCGACACCCGCATGACGCCTTCGTTGCCCGTCGGCTGCGTGATCGCCGTGCTCGGGGCCGAAAGCACCGGCAAGACCGAGTTGGCCCGTGCCCTCACCCAGCGACTGAACGATCGCGGCACCGCCACCACGCTGGTCGGCGAATACCTGCGCGAGTGGTGCGTGCGCGAAGGCCGGACGCCGCGGCCCGACGAACAGGCCGCCATCGCCGACGAGCAAACGCGCCGCATCGCCGACGCGGCATCGCGCGGCGTGGTCGTTGCCGACACCACCGCGCTGATGACGGCGGTTTATAGCGACATGTTGTTCGACGACGCTTCCCTCTTCGCATCGGCATTGGCCGCGCAGCGCCGCTGTGCCATCACCTTGCTCACCGCGCTCGACCTGCCGTGGGTGGCAGACGGCCTGCAACGCGATGGACCGCACGTGCGCGAGCCGGTCGACGCCCGTGTGCGCGCTGCCCTTGGGGGCGCGAACCTGCCGTACACCGTGGTTCACGGACGCGGAACCGAGCGGCTTGCCAACGCGTGGAACGCGATCAATTCGATCGCCGAGCGTGCCGGCGGCGAAGGTCGTCGCGTGCGCGGTGGCAGCAGCAAGGACGGCACCGACGCGAGCCCCGGATCGGTCTGGACATGGCCCTGCGAAAAGTGTTCCGACCCCGCGTGCGAGCACCGCTTGTTCAGCGACCTGATGGCGGAGCGATCAACGGCTGACCGGGAATCCTGATGGCACACGCCGGTCGCTCCTGTTCGATCGGCGCGTTCGGCGCCGCCATAACGCTGGCTTGCCTGCTCGCCAGTCTGGCGTCGCCAGCGCTCGCTGCCGGCAACGTCATCCCGATCGATGTAGACAACCACCTGACGCCGACCACCTGTGCCGAAGAAGACAACGTCTCCGCCACGCTGAGCGGCACCGACGTCGCCCGCTTCACCGTCGAAGCGCTGCCTCCGGCGTACCTCGCATCGCTGCAAGGCGATCGCACTGCGTCCGACTTCACCGGCTGCAACTTCAATGGCGGCGTGCATCCGGCCGATCCACGCTTCGCCTTCAGGCCCGCGACGCGCGTCCTGTTCGACGGCGCGCAGTGGCGCATCGTCGGCATCACGCAATCGAGCTTCTGGCGAGCGCAGCGCGTGCCCGTCAAACTGGGCGCAAGGACCTTCAACGGCATCCACCTGCTGCAGATCTTCAAGAAGGTCGACGGCAAGCCGCGCGAGATCGCGGTGCTGTATCCGTCCGATGGCAACTGGCGCATCAAGCCAGTGCCGGAAGCGCGTTTCGGCGACGGTGCTTATGGCTCGTCCATTCTCATCGGACCGATCGAAACGCGACAGCGGCCCATGGTCGCCATCTCGGCGATCTCCGTCACAAAGCTGCCTTTGGCTCTCGACCTGAAGTTCGTCGGCGGCGGCGCGGCGACGATCACGCTCGATGAGGTCAGCACGCTGCGCACTTCGCTCGACGTGAGGTTGACGCCGCCGCCATTCTCGAAACACGGCCGCCGCCCTTTCGCGATGCTGCGCTCCATGTACGTCGCGCCCGACAACGCCGACGTGAGCGAAGTGACATGGCGTGCGCCCGGCGACGCGTCGCTGCGCACCGAAGCGCTGGCCGGTGTGGGCGCTCTGCGAGCCAGGCAAGTCCGCTTCGGTCGAAGCGTGCCGTCGCGGCACAACAGCAGCGCGCCCGACTTGCGCTTCAGCGACTTCAGGGACTGAAAGGCGCTCCCTACTGCACTACAGGACTCGCAGGCAGCTGATCCCCCGGCCCGCGAAAAATCTGCGCCGCATCGACCGCATCGAAACGGTATTGCTTGCCGCAAAAGTCGCAGCCGACTTCGATGTCGCCGCGCTCGGCCAGGATGCTGTCGGCCTCTTCGACGCCCAGGCTGCGGATCATGTTCGCCACGCGCTCGCGGC
>JAQGMP010000673.1 GCA_028292285.1 Variovorax sp.
CCCCGTGCGCTACATCTTCAAAACCCGCCACGAGCAAGACCTCCGGCTGTTCCGCGACGGCTTCGAGGCCGGCTGGTTCTTGCTGCTCGGCGCGGCGCTGCTGGTCGCGCCGTTCGTGCTCGGCAGCTATGTGCTGAGCCTCCTGAGCTTCATCTTCATCTACAGCATCGTCGGCTTCGGGCTGATGCTGCTCACCGGCTTCACCGGCCAGATGTCGCTCGGCCATGCCGCGTTCTTCGCGGTCGGGGCGTACACCGAAGCAGTGCTGCAGTCGCACGGCTGGCCCTTCGTGGCATCGGCACCTTCGGCGATCCTGCTGGCGGCGGCGGCCGGCGTCGTCATCGGGCTGCCGGCGCTGCGGCTCACGGGCATCTATCTGGCCATTGCGACGATGTCGTTCAACTTCATCGTCGAAGAGGCGCTGGCGCGCTGGGAATCCGTGACCGGCGGCAACGCGGGCATGGCGGTGCCCAGGCTCAAATTGCTGACGGCATCGTTGCCTTCGGGTATCCCGATGTACATGCTTTGCCTGGTGTGCGTCGTCGCAGTGGGCCTTGCGGTGCGCAACCTGCTGCGATCGCCTTCGGGCCGCGCCTTCATCGCCATTCGCGACTCCGAAGTGTCGGCGCAAAGCATGGGCGTGAACCTGGCCTATTACAAGACGCGGAGCTTCGCGATTTCGGCGGGCATCACCGGGCTGGCCGGCGCGCTCTATGCGCACCAGATCAAGTTCCTCGGCCCCGACCAGTTCACGCTGCTGGTGTCGGTCGAGTTCCTGATGATGGTGGTGATCGGCGGCATGGGCTCGCTGCACGGGGCCGTGCTGGGCGCCGTTTTCATGATCGGCTTGCCGGAGCTCATCAGCCGCGTGAAGGTGCTGTTGCCCGCCGCCATCGCCGACCAGACCGGACTCAACGCGGCGGTGTTCGGCATTCTGACGGTGCTGTTCGTGCTGTTCGAGCCGCTCGGCCTGTTCGGCCGCTGGGTCAAGATCCGGACATGGTTCTCGCTGTTTCCGACCTACCGCAAAGGCATGTTCAAGCGCCAGAAGTCTTACGCCAAGTCGGAAAGGCTGGCTTGAGATGGAGTTCTTCAAGGTCGAGAACATCTCCAAGCGCTTCGGCGGGCTGACGGCTGTCGACAAGATCAGCTTCGAGGTCGAGAAGGGCGAGATCTTCACGATCATCGGCCCCAACGGTGCCGGCAAGACGACGATCTTCAATCTCATCAGCCTGATCTATCCGCTCACCACCGGGCGCATCGTGCTTGACGGGCAAGACATCACCGGCATGGCGCCGCACCGGGTGGGCGCCGCGGGCGTGGGCCGCACTTTCCAGAACATCGAACTCTTCGAGCATGCGACCGTGCTGCAGAACCTGCTGGTCGGCTGCCACACGCACATCCGCACCAACCTCGTCTCCGAGCTGCTCTTTTTGCCCGGCCTGCGGAAGAAAGAGGTGGCACTGCGCGAACGGGTCGAACAGGTCGTGGACTTTCTCGATCTGCAGAGCGTGCGAGACAGCCTGGTCAACGGCTTGCCCTACGGCGTGCGCAAGGTGGTCGAACTCGGCCGGGCGCTGTGCATGCAGCCCAAGCTGCTGCTGCTGGACGAACCCTCGTCGGGCCTGAACACCGAAGAGACCGACGACATGGCCTTCTGGATTCACGACATACGCGACCAGCTCGGCATCACGGTGCTGATGGTGGAGCACGACATGGGCCTGGTGTCGCGCGTGTCGGACCGCGTGCTGGCCGTGGCCGAAGGGCGGCCGCTGGCACTCGGCACGCCGGCCGAGGTGCAGGCGCATCCGGCGGTGATGACGGCCTACCTGGGCAAGTGAGGCGCGCATGACCGAACCCATTCTTCGCCTCGTCAACATCGAATCCAGCTACGGCCCGGTGCGTGCCATCCGCGGTGTGAGCCTGGAGGTGCAGCGCGGCAGCATCGTGACGGTGCTGGGCACCAACGGCGCCGGCAAGTCGACCATCCTGAAGACCATCTCGGGCATCCTCGATGCCGACAAGGGCCAGATCATCTTCGACGGCCAGACCATCCACGGCAAGCCGGCCGACTGGATCGTGCGGCAGGGCATCAGCCACGTGCCCGAGGGCCGCGAAGTGTTCCCGATGCTGTCGGTGCACGAGCACCTGGTGATGGGCGCCTACACCCGCCGTGATCGCGACGGCGTGCAGCGCGACATCGAGCGCATGTACGCGTACTTTCCCATCCTGAAGGAGCGGCGCACGCAGGAGGCGCTGCTGCTGTCCGGCGGCCAGCAGCAGATGCTGGCGATCGCGCGCGCCTTGATGGCGCGGCCCAAGCTGCTGCTGCTCGACGAACCGAGCCTCGGCCTGTCGCCCAAGCTGGTCAAGGACATCTTCGAGATCATCGTGCGCATCAACGGCGAGGACGGCACCACGATGCTGCTGGTCGAGCAGAACGCGAGCATCGCGCTGGAGACGGCGCAGTTCGGCTACGTGCTCGAAGTGGGCCGCATCGTGCTCGAAGACACCACCGAGCGCCTGCTCGAAAAAGACGACGTCAAGGAGTTTTTCCTAGGCATGAAGTCGGACGCGGTGCGCGGCGAACGTCGATGGAAGAAGAAAAAGCAATGGCGCTGACACTGAAGCAACACAACGTGGCGGCACCGCATTCCGCGGCACGGCATGAAGCGGCGGTACCGGAACGCGTCATGCCGCAAGGCGACACCGTGGCGCGCCGCTTCTGGAGCGCCGTCAAGCTGCGCGGCGACGGCATCGCGCTGCGGCAAAAGGAATTCGGCCTCTGGCAGGAAGTGAGCTGGCGCGCTTGCGGCGAGCACGCGCGGAACATCGCGATGGCACTGGCCGCGCTCGACTTCCGGCCGGGCGACACCGCCGCCATCCTGTCGAACACGCGGCGCGAATGGGCTTACGCAGACTGGGGTGTGCTGAGTGCCGGCGGCGTGTCGGTCGGCATCTACCCGACCGATGCGGCGGAACAGGCGCGCTACATGGTGCAGGACTCGGGCGCCAGCGTTCTGTTCGTCGAAGATGAAGAGCAGTTGGACAAAGCGCTCGAAATCCGGGCCGACTGTCCGGCGCTCAAACGGATCGTGGTGTTCGACATGGACGGGCTGCACCACTTCGACGACGCCGGCGTGGTGAGCCTCGCGGCGATGGAAGAGAGCGGCACCGCGTATGGCGCAGCGCATCCCGGCGAACTCGACGTGCGGCTGGCGTCGCGCGGACCGCAAGACCTCGCCATCCTGGTCTATACGTCGGGCACCACCGGCAAGCCCAAGGGCGCGATGATGTCGAACAGGAACATCACGAGCGTGATGGACACCTACCCGATTCAGCAGGACGAGCGCGACGACAAGGTCACCTACCTGCCGATGTGCCACATCGCCGAACGCATGATCGGATCGATGCTGACCGTGCAATACGGCAGCCGCATGAACTTCGTCGAGAACCCCGACACGCTCGCGGCCAACATCTGCGAGATCGGACCCACGCAGTTTCTGGGCGTGCCGCGCATCTGGGAAAAGTTCTTTTCGTCGATGGCGATCCGCATGAAAGAGGCGACGCCGGTCGGCAAGTGGGCGTACGCGCTGGCGCTGCGCATCGGGTATCGCAACGGCGACATGCGCCTGGCCGGCCAACGGCCGGGGCCGATGCTGATGGCCGCGAACGCGCTGGCCGGCTGGCTGGTGCTGGGCAACGTGCGGCGCATGCTGGGCCTGCATCGGCTGCGCATCGCGCTCACCGGCGCGGCGCCTATTTCGCCCGAGCTGATTCGCTGGTACCACGCGATCGGTGTGCCGTTGTACGAAGGCTGGGGCATGACCGAGACGAGCGGCGGCGGCACGCTGAACACGCCGGCCGCGTTTCGTATCGCCACGATCGGCCGGCCGATTCCCGTCAACGAGATGAAGCTGTCGGCCGGGGGCGAGATCCTGGTGCGCGGGCCCAACGTGATCATGGGCTACCTGAACCAGCCCGAAAAAACACGCGAAACCATCGACAACGAAGGCTGGCTGCACACCGGCGACGTCGGGCAGATCGACGATGACGGCTACTACCGCATCGTCGACCGCATGAAGGACATCATCATCACCGCGGGCGGCAAGAACGTGACGCCGAGCGAGCTTGAAAACGAGCTGAAGTTTTCGCCCTACATCGCCGATGCGGTGGTCATCGGTGACCGCAAACCCTACCTCACCTGCCTCGTGATGATCGACCACGAGAACGTCGAGCAGTTCGCGCAGGACGGCTCGGTGCCGTTCTCCAGCTTTGCCAGCCTGTGCCAGGCGCAGGAGGTGCGCGAGCTGATCCAGCAGGAAGTCGACAAGGTGAACAAGAAGTTCGCACGGGTCGAGCAGATCAAGAGCTTTCGCCTGATCGAACAAAAGCTGACCGCGGAAGACGAAGAGCTGACCGCCACGCTCAAGCTCAAGCGCAAGGTGGTCGAGCGCAAGTACGCCGACCTGATCGCTGCCATGTATTCGAGCCAGTGACACCCAACCATAAAGACGGAGACAAAGAGATGAAGAAATTTCCATGGAGAAGACTCGTCGGCGCCTGTGCAGGGCTGCTGCTCGCGGCACCGGCATGGGCCCAGCAGCAGGGCGTGACGAAAGACGAGATCCTGCTCGGCCTGATCACCGATTTGTCCGGGCCCATCGCCTCGGTGGGCGTGAACACGCGCGATGCGCTGCAGATGCGCGTGGACGAAGCCAATGCGGCGGGCGGCGTGAACGGCCGCAAGATCCGCATGCTGATCGAGGACAACGGCTACGACCCCAAGCGCAGCGTGCTCGCTGCGCAAAAGCTGGTCACCGGTGAAAAGGTCTTCGCGATCATCGGCCACGTGGGCACCGCCAACAACGTGGCGGCGATGCCGGTGCTGTTAGAGAACAACGTGCTGAGCTTCATGCCGATGAGCGGCGGCCGCGCGATGTTCGAGCCGCCGGAGCGCCTGAAGGTCGCGATCATCCAGCCCAACGGCGATCTGATCGAAGCCGGCGTGCGCTACCTGGTCAAGAAGAAGAACCACACCAAGGTCTGCGTGCTGTATCAGGACGACGAGTTCGGGCAAGAGCACCTGCGCGGTACCGAAACGGCGTTGAAGGCACTCAACATGCCGCTGACCGAGCGCGCGTCGTACAAGCGCGGCGCGACCGACTTCTCCACCCAGATCGCCAAGCTCAAGGGCGCGGGCTGCACGCTGGTGGCATTGGGCACCGTGGTGCGCGAGACCATCGGCGTGATGACCGAGGCGCGCAAGAGCGACTTCAATGCGGACTTCGTCGGCGGCGAGGCGGTGTACAGCACCACCACGCACCAGTTGGGCGGCAAGGCGACCGAAGGGCTGTATGCCATGCACGGCATGAACAACCTCTATGCGGACGACCCGTCGAAGGTGGCGCGCGACTGGGTCGTTGCGTACAAGACGAAGTTCAACGCCGAGCCCACGATCACCTCGGTGTACGCCTACACGATGATGGACATCTTCGTCGCCGCGGCGACCAAGGCAGGCCCGAACCTCACCACCGACAGCCTCATCAACACGATGGAAAGCAGTGTCTTTCCGAGCAAGCTGGGCGGCCCGGATTTCAGGCTGACCAAGACCATGCGGCTCGGCGCCAGCCAGTCCAGCGCGGCGCAGATCCAGAACGGAAAGTGGGTTCAGCTGAGCGACGGCGCCTCGGTCGTGCAGCGATGAGCCAGAGCGTCGCGACCCTTCACGAGACCACCGGAGACATGCAATGAAAAAAAGAACCCGATCGATGCGGCTGGCCGCCGGCCTGTGCGCAGCGCTGCTCGGCAGCGCCGCCATGGCCCAGGCCACGCCGGGCGTGACCAAAGACGAAATCGTCGTGGGAACCATCACCGATCTGTCGGGGCCGATCTCCTATGTCGGCAAGCAGACGCGCAACGGCATGCAGATGCGCGTCGACGAGATCAACGCCGCCGGCGGCATCAACGGCCGCAAGATCAAGCTGCTGGTCGAAGACAACGGCTACGACCCCAAGCGCAGCGTGCTGGCCGCGCAGAAGCTGGTCAACAGCGACGGCGTCTTCGCCATCCTGTACCACGCCGGTTCCGCGATGAACATCGCGGCCATGCCGATCCTGTTCGACCGCAACGTCATCAACTTCATGCCGGCGAGCGGATCGCGTGCGATGTTCGAGACGCCGGACCGCCTGAAGATCGCCATGACTTCGCCCAATTTCGACCAGATCGAGGTCGGCGTACCGTTTCTCATCAAGCAGAAAAAGCACACCAAGGTGTGCGCTATCTACCAGGACGATGAATTCGGCCAGGAGCATTTGCGCGGTGCCGAAGCAGGCCTGAAGAAGGTCGGCCTGACGCTGACCGAGAAGGTGACCTACAAGCGCGGCTCGACCGATTTCTCGTCTCAGGTCGCCAAGACCAAACAGGCCGGCTGCACCATGGTGGTGTTGGGCTCGCTGGTTCGCGAAACCGTGGGCATCCTCGGCGAGGCACGAAAGAACGACTACAACCCGGACTTCCTGGCTGGCGAGTCGGGCTACACGGCCCAGGTGCACGAACTCGGCGGCGCGGCGGTCGACGGCCTGTACGCAGTGCATGCCTTCAATACGCCGTATGCCGACGATGCGTCCAAGCCGATGCGCGATTTCTATGCAGCCTACAAGGCGAAGTACAACGAGGGGCCGCAGCAGATTGCCATGTACTCGTACTACGTCATGGATGTCTTTGCCAAGGCGGCGGCCAAGGCCGGGCCGAACCTGACGACCGACTCATTCCTGAACGTGATGGAGACGACGAGCTTTCCGAACACCTTCGGCGGCGGCACCTTCAGCGTCAGCAAGACCGACCGGCTCGGTATTCGCGAGCTGCGCGTGTCGCAAATCCAGAAGGGCAAGTGGACGAACGTCAGCGAGCTGCTGTCGGCGCGTTAGACGCTCAGCCGACCTGGCGCTCCATGCCCTTCCAGTAGGGCTCGCGCAGCACGCGTTTGAGCAGCTTGCCCGAAGGATTGCGCGGCAGCGTCTCGACGATGTCGATCGACTTCGGGCATTTGAAACCTGCGATCAACGTGCGTGCGAAGGCGATGACTTCGGCGGCGTCGAGCGTGAAGCCGGCGCGCGGCACGATCACCGCCTTGACGGCCTCGCCCCACCTGGCATCGGGCACGCCGATGACGGCCACGTCGGCGATGCCGGGATGCCGGCTGAGCGCGCTTTCGATTTCCGCCGGGTATACGTTTTCGCCGCCCGACACGATCATGTCTTTCAACCGGTCGCGCACGTGCAGATAGCCTTGCTCGTCGAGGTAGCCGGCATCGCCGCTGTGGTACCAGCCATCGCGAATGGCCGCGGCCGTTGCCTCGGGGCGGCGCCAGTAGCCCTGCGTGATGAAGTCGCCGCGCAGCAGGATCTCGCCGGTCTCCATCGCGGGGAGGTCGGTACCGTCGAAGTCGACGATGCGCAGTTCGGTGCGGCTCGACGGCCGGCCGCACGATGTGAGCAGTTCGGGCCGCGCCGGGTCGTGGTCTTCCGGGCTCAGCACCGTGCCGACGGTGGTCGATTCGGTCATGCCGAACATCTGCAGGAAGCCGCAGTTCAACGTGCGCAGGCCGCGCTCCAGCACATCCGCCGAGATCGGCGAGCCGCCATAGGTCAGCATGTCGAAATGCTCGAAGTCGGTGCCGGCGCAGTCCGGATGGTCGAGGATGGCGGCCAGCAGTGCCGGCACGATGCCGAGCTTGGTCACCGGGTGTTGCCGAAAGGCCTGGAGGATGAGCGAGGCGGTGGCTTCGCGCAGCAGCACCACGCAGCCGCCGGCGTACGGCGCGTACATGCCGTAGGTCGAGCCGCCCGCATGAAAGAGCGGTAGCGGCACGATCGCGACGTCTTGCGCGGACCAGCGCCCATTTGCTTCGGTGTCGACCTGGCCGAGGTTCGCGATCAGGTTGCGGTTGCTGATCTGCACGCCCTTGGGCAGGCCGGTGGTGCCCGAGGTGTACATCTGGATGACCACGTCGTCGTCGGCCGAAGGCAGGTCCGGATCGGTGTCGGGCTGGGAGTCGCGCCAGCTTTCGTAGTCGATGCAATCCTCGAAGGTGGCGTCGATGCACACCATGTTGCGCATTTGCGGCAGCTCGCGCCGGATCGATCGAAGCAGGCCGTGGAATTCGCGATCGACGAAGACGATCTCGACCTGCGCATCGTCGAGGATCACCGCGATCTCGGGCGCCGCCAGCCGCCAGTTGACCGGCACCAGCACGGTGCCGGATTTGGCGGCGCCCATGTAGAGCTCGAAGAAGCGGTCGGAGTTCTTCGCCAGGTAGCCGAAGCGTGCCTGCGGTGCCGACAGCGAAGCACGCAGCGCATGCGCGGCCTGGTTGCTGCGCCGGTCCCATTGGCGCCAGGTCGTCGTGCGTCCGTCGAACATCAGCGCCGGCCGATCGGGCGTGCTGCGTCCGTAGGCGCGTGGAATGTCGGCAAAGCAGCGAATGCCGGCGCGTTGCAAGGGCCAAGGCGGGGCCGGCGAGGGCAGGGCCGGGGGCATGTCAACGGCCCTGAAAGACCGGGGCGCGGCGTTCCAGAAAGGCCCGCACCGCTTCCTTGTGGTCGTGCGTTTCGGTTGCGGGAATCTGTTGCAGCGCCTCGAACTCGAGCAGCTCCGAGAGCGTCTGCCTTTCGGCGGCCAGCAGGTTGCGCTTGATGGCGGCCTGCGCAATTGTCGGACCGTCTGCAAAGCGGCGCGCCCAGGCGGTGGTCTCGGCAGTGAGCGACGCGTCGTCGACCAGACGGGTCGCCAGGCCCATGTCGGACGCCGCCTGGGCGTCGAACGGGTCGCCGGTCAGCGTGAGCTCGCGTGCCTTCGCAGGGCCGACGATGCGTTGCAGCAGCCACGACACGCCGAAGTCCGTTGCCAGCCCGACCTTCACGAACGACAGGCCGAACTTCGCCGAGCGCGCGACGATGCGAAAGTCGCAGGCCATCGCCATGCCGAGGCCCGCGCCCATCGCCGGCCCGTTGATGCTGGCAATGGTGACCTTGGGGCATTGTGTGAGCGCCAAAGGAATGCGGTGGGCGCTGCGCATGAACTCCATCTTTTCCTGGAAGCTTTGCTGCGCGCCGGCGTCCATGGCCTTGACGTCACCGCCGGCGCAAAAGGCGCGGCCGCTGCCTGTCAGCACGATGGCACCGACTGCGGGGTCTGCACCGAACCGCTGCAGTGCGTCGAGCAAGCCGTCGACCATGTCGTTCGACAGGGCGTTGAGCCGGTCGGGCCGGTTCAGCGTGAGCGTGGCAATGCCGGCAGAGACGGTTTCGATCAAGTCGTGGTTCATGGCTTTTGAGAGGTTCAGGCGACGGGCGCGAAGGAAAGCCCGGCGAAGCGCGCCTGATGGTGATCGGCATTGCCGAACGCCATGTCGATCATCACCAGCCGCTTGAGGTACTGGCCGACGGCCAGCTCGTTGGTCATGCCCATGCCGCCGTGCAGTTGCACCGCCGCCTGGCCGACTTCGCGGCCCGCGCGGCCGGCCTGCACCTTGGCCGCGGCAGCCGCGATGGCCAGACCGTTCTTGTCCGCTGTGTCCGATGCCATGAGCGCGGCATGCATGGCCAGCGACTGCATGCACTCCACCTGGATGTTCATGTCGACGACGCGGTGCCGCAGCACCTGGAAGGTCGAGAGCGGCTGGCCGAACTGCTTGCGCTGTTGCAGGTAGTCGATGCTGAGCGCGGTGGCCGCACGCATGGCCCCCGTGGCTTCGGCCGCCAGATAGGCCATCGCGCGGTCGACGATGTGCTGTACCGTGCCCAGCGCCGCTTCGGCATCGCCGAGCACTGCATCGGCCTTGACGCTGTCGAACTTCAGGTGTGCGCCGGCGCGGTAGTCGATCATGGGATAGGCCTCGCGCCGCAACCCGGCTGCGTCGGACTTCACCACGAACAGGCCGAGGCCTTGCGCGTCGGTGCGCGCCCCGGCAGTGCGCGCCAGCACGATGACGATGTCTGCGCCGGGTGCGTCCCAGACGGTGATCTTCTCCCCGTCGAGCACCCAGCCGCCGGCGCGGCGCTCGGCTTTGGTCTGCACGTCGTGCAGGGTGAAGCGGGCGCCTTTCTCGGCGAATGCGACGGCGGTGCGAAGCCGTCCAGCCGCGATGCGCGGCAGGTAGTCGGCAGCCTGTTCGCGGCTGCCCGCTTCGGCAATCAGGCCGGCCCCGACGACGACCGTCGACATGAACGGTTCGAGCACCAGCGCAGCGCCGAAGGCATCGCCGAGGACCATGTTCTCGATGGCGCCGCCGCCCAGCCCGTCGTGCTCTGCGGGAAGCGATGCCGCCAGCCAGCCCATCTCGGCGAACTGCGCCCAGGCATGGGTCGAGAAGCCTTGCGGGCTGTTCGCGATCTGGCGCCAGGCGGCGTGGCCGTACTCCTTCGACAGCCAGTTCCTGGCGCTGTCCTGCAGCATGCGCTGGTCGTCGTTCAGTTCGAAATTCACGGCAATGCCCTTCGGTACGATGCGGGCCTAGTGGCCGAAGATGGACTTGGCCAAAATGTTGCGCTGGGTCTCGCTGGAGCCGGCGTAGATCGTCGCCGCCCGGCGAAACAGGTAGTCCTCGACTCGTCCGTCGGCATACGCCGGCGCGCCGGTGGATTGGTGCGAGCCATCGTCCGCCGCGGCGTAGGGCAGGCCGACGAAACCCAGCGCGTCGACGGTGAGTTCGGTCAGTTTTTGCATGACCTCGGAGCCGCGCAGCTTCATCATGCTGGCCGCGGCCATCGCGTCGGTGGCCTCGCCGCGCACCAGCAAGCGATGGTTGGTCAGATCGAGCGCCATCATTTCGATCTCGACCGCGGCCAGGCGGCTCGCGAAGTGCGGGTCTTCGATCAGCGGCGCGCCGTTCGCCTGCTCGATGCGCGCAATGGTCTTGAGCATTGCGAGCCGCCGCTTCGAGCGCGCGACTTCGGCCGACATCACGCGCTCGTGGCCCAGCAGGAACTTGGCGTAGGTCCAGCCCTTGTGCTCCTCGCCGACGAGGTTCTCTTTGGGCACCCGCACGTTGTCGAAAAAAACTTCGTTCAGCGTATGGCCGCCATCGATGGAGATCAGAGGGCTCACGGTCAATCCCGGTGACTTCATGTCGATTAGCAGGAACGAAATGCCGCGTTGCTGCTTAGCCTCGGGGTCGGTGCGCACCAGGCAGAACATCATGTCGGCCTTGTGGGCGTCCGACGTCCAGATCTTGCTGCCGTTGACCACGTAGACGTCGCCATCGCTGTCGGCACGCGTGCGCAGGCTGGCCAGGTCGGAGCCCGCGCCGGGCTCGGAATAGCCTTGGCACCAGTGCGTATCCATCGACACGATGCCGGGCAGGTAGCGCGCCTTCTGCGCCTCGGTGCCGAAGGTGTAGAGCACCGGCCCGATCATCGAGACGCCGAAGAACGAGAGCGGCGGTGCGTCGGCCGCGGCGCATTCGTCTTCGAAGATGAAGCGCTGCGCGGGCGTCCAGCCGGTGCCGCCGTACTCGGTCGGCCACGATGGCGCCGACCAGCCGCGCTTGTAGAGAATCTTGTGCCAGGCCACCACGTCGGCCTTGGCGATGTGGGACTGACGGCGCGCCTTGGTGGCCAGTTCGGGCGGCAGGTTGACCTTGATGAAGGCCCGGACCTCATCGCGAAACGAGACCTCTTCGGCGGACAGATACTGGCTCACTGCGCGGCCCGTTTTTCTTCGGTCCACTTGCGCAGCGCTTCATGGCTGTGCCGTTTGGCTTCTTCCATGTAGGCCGCCGTTTCGGTGCGTGCGGTGACCTCGAGCCGCAGGCCGTTGGGGTCGAAAAAGTAGATCGACTTGATGAAGTGAT
>JAQGMP010000004.1 GCA_028292285.1 Variovorax sp.
CCCTGCCGCTGTAGGCACGCGGCGCGGCGCGGCGCGCCAGCAGGATCACGGCCAGCACCGTGAAGGCCGCGAACGCGATGAACGACCAGTTGGCGATCGACAGCTTCAGGAAAGTCCAGTCGATCTGGGAGCAATCGCCGCCGCCGCGAAAGATCATCGGCAGCGCGCGCTTCAGCGGAAAGGTCTCGATCATTCCGTAGAAGTCACGCCCGCAAGAAACGACTTCGGGCGGGTACCACTGCAGCCAGCTCTGCTGCGCCGCGGTGTAGCCGCCGGCCAGCGCGGACAGCAGCATCAGCACGCAGCCGGTGACCTGCAGGCCCTTCTTGTTTGTCGCGGCCGCCAGCGCCGCGAACAGCGCGACCAGCACCAGCGCATAGCGCTGCACGATGCACATCGGGCACGGCTCCAGCCCGACGACGTGCTGCAGGTACAGGCCGAAGGCCAGCATCGCGATGCAGGCCAGGCAAATCAGCGCATAGGCGCGGCGCGGCGCGCCGAAGTACCAATCGGTCAAGGGGAAACCCAGTCTTCTTCAACGAACACCTTGGCCTTGCGCGGCGTGGCGACGACCTTGTCGCCCTCTTGCAAACCCAAGTCCCGGAACTGTTGCGCAGGGAGTTGCGCTTCGATGATGGTTCCGGAGCCCGGATTATCTGGATTCGATTCGACGGGTTCAAGTTCCAGCCGCGCGGTCGGTCCGACGACGATGGCGCGTGTCAGCGTGGCGACGATCCCCGCGGCGCCGGGCGTGTAGCGCTCGACGCTGAGGTCGTGCGGCCGCACATACGCCAGCGCCTTGGCGTCGCGCGCGCCGCTGTGCTCGGGCGAATCGAAGCGCATGCCGTCGAGCTGCACTTCTCCGTGATCGGCGCGGCCATGGAACAGATTGACGTCGCCGAGAAAGCCGTAGACGAACGGGCTGGCCGGCTTGTCCCACACGTCTTGCGGCGAGCCGACCTGTTCGATCTGCCCCTTGTTGATGACCACCACGCGGTCGGCCACTTCGAGCGCTTCTTCCTGGTCGTGCGTGACGAAGATGCTGGTGACGTGCAGTTCGTCGTGCAGGCGGCGCAGCCAACGGCGCAGTTCTTTTCGCACCTTGGCGTCCAGCGCGCCGAACGGCTCGTCGAGCAGCAGCACCTTGGGTTCGACGGCGAGCGCACGCGCGAGTGCGATGCGCTGGCGCTGGCCGCCCGACAGCTGCGACGGGTAGCGGTCGGCCAGCCAGTCGAGTTGCACCAGCTTCAGAAGGTCCATGACCTTCTCCTTGATTTTGGCTTCGACCGGACGCGTGCTGCGCGGCTTGACGCGAAGCCCGAAGGCCACGTTCTCGAACACGGTCATGTGACGGAACAACGCATAGTGCTGGAACACGAAGCCGACCTGGCGCTCGCGCACATGCACGTCGGTCGTGTCTTCGCCGGAGAAAAGGATGCTGCCGGCGTCGGCCGTTTCCAGGCCGGCGATGATGCGCAGCAGCGTCGTTTTGCCGCAGCCCGAAGGGCCGAGCAACGCGACCAGTTCGCCCGACTCGACGTCGAGGTTGACGTTGCGCAGCGCCTGGAAGTCGCCGAATCGTTTGCTGACGTTGCGGATTTCAATGCTCATGATTTGGACTTTCGCCCTCTCCCTGAGGGAGAGGGGATTGAACGGGCCGCTCGGGCGGCAACGCGGCAATGGCCTTCATCTCGCGCTCGTGCCGCCATTCGATCACCGTCTTGATGACCAGCGTGACCAGCGCGAGGATGGCCAGCAGCGACGCCACGGCGAAGGCTGCCACCGACTGGTACTCGTTGTAGAGCACCTCGACGTGCAGCGGCATGGTGTTGGTTTGCCCGCGGATGTGGCCCGACACGACAGACACCGCGCCGAACTCGCCCATGGCGCGCGCGTTGCAAAGAATCACGCCGTACAGCAGGCCCCACTTGATGTTGGGCAAGGTCACGCGCCAGAAGGTCTGCCAGCCGGTCGCGCCCAGCACGATCGCGGCCTGCTCTTCGTCGGTGCCCTGCGCCTGCATCAGCGGCACGAGTTCCCGCGCGATAAACGGAAAGGTCACGAACACCGTCGCCAGCACGATGCCGGGCACGGCGAAGATGATCTTGATGTCGTGCGCCTGCAGCCAGGGTCCGAACCAGCCTTGCGCGCCGAACACCAGCACGTAGATCAGGCCGGCCACCACCGGCGACACCGCGAACGGCAGGTCGACCAGCGTCGTCAACAGCGACTTGCCGCGAAACTCGAACTTAGCGATGGCCCACGCCGCTGCCACGCCGAACACGAGGTTCAGCGGCACCGCGATGGCGGCAACGATCAGCGTCAGCTCGATCGCGCTCCAGGCGTCCGGCTCTTTCAGCGCTTCGAGGTAAGCGCCGAAACCCTTGCGCAACGCCTCGGTCGCGACGGCGGCCAGCGGCAGCACCAGGAAGAGAAACATGAATGCCAGCGCGATGGCGATCAGCGTCCACTTGACCCACGGCGACTCGGTCGTGCCCGCCTGCGTGCGCCGGATAACTTTGGCCGGCGCGCTCACAATGGTGCCCCCGCGCGACGTCGCTGCCACGTCTGAAGCCCGTTGATGACCAGCAGCAATACGAACGACAGCACCAGCATCACCAGCGCCACCGCGGTTGCCCCGGCGTAGTCGTATTGCTCCAGCTTGCCGATGATGATGAGCGGCGTGATCTCCGAGATCATCGGCATGTTGCCGGCGATGAAGATGACCGATCCGTACTCGCCGATGGCGCGCGCGAAGGCCATGGCGAAGCCGGTCAGCAGCGCCGGCATGATCGCCGGCAAGATTACCCGCATGAAGGTTTGCAGGCGCGTCGCGCCCAGCGATGAGGCGGCTTCTTCCAGTTCTTTTTCGGTGTCTTCGAGCACCGGCTGCACGGTCCGCACCACAAACGGCAGGCCGATGAAGATCAATGCGATCACGATGCCGGCCGGCGTAAAAGCCAGCTTGATGCCATGCGGCTCGAGAAATTGCCCGAGCCAGCCATTGCCCGCCAGCAGCGCGGTCAACGAAATGCCGGCCACGGCGGTCGGCAGCGCAAACGGCAAATCGACCAGCGCGTCGACGATGCGCTTGCCGGGAAACTTGTAGCGAACGAGCACCCAGGCGACGAGCAGTCCGAACACCAGATTGACGAGCGCCGCGATCAGCGAGGCACCGAAGGTCAGGCGATAAGACGCCATCACGCGCGGCGCGGTGACCGCCACCCAGAACTGGTCCCAGGTCAGCGTGAATGTCTTGAAGACCAGCGCCGACAGCGGGATCAGCACGATGATGCTGAGATACAGCACCGTGTAGCCGAGCGTCAAATTAAAGCCCGGCAGCACCTTTTTGGAAGTGCCCCGGGCCGTCGCCTGCGCGAGTGGCGTTGCCGCGGATGGCAACGCCGTGGAGATGCCGCTCACTTCACACCGGGGGTGTAGAGCTTGTCGAACTGGCCGCCATCATTGAAGTGCACCTTCTGCGCTTCGCCGAGGCTGCCGAACAGTTCCTGCACGGTAAACAGCTGCAGCGGCTTGAAGGTCGCCGCGTACTTTTTAAGGACCGCCGGTGAGCGCGGGCGCAGCGCATGTTTGGCTGCGATTTCCTGCGCTTCGTCGGAGTAGAGCCAGTCGAGATACGCCTTGGCAAGCTCGCCGGTGCCCTTCTTGGTGGTCGTGCGCTCGACGATGGCGACGGGGTTTTCGGCCAGCACGCTGATCGACGGGTACACCGCATCGACCTTGCCGGCGCCGAATTCCCGGTCGATCGAAATGACTTCCGACTCGAAGGTGATCAGCGCGTCGCCGATGTTGCGTTGCAAGAAGGCGGTGGTCGCATCGCGGCCGCCGCGGGCCAGCACCGGCGCGTTCTTGAACAGCTTGCCGACGAACTCGGCCGCCTGCGCGTCGGTGCCGCCCTTTTTCTTGACATAACCCCAAGCCGCCAGATATGCATAGCGACCATTGCCGCCCGTCTTCGGGTTGGTAATGACGACCTGCATGCCCGGCTTGACCAGATCGTCCCAGTCCTTGATGCCCTTCGGGTTGCCGTTGCGCACCAGGATCAGCATGGTCGAGGTGGTCGGCGATGCGTTGTCCGGAAACTTCTTCGGCCAGTCCTTGGCAACCACGCCGACGCCAGCAAGAAAGTCGACGTCGGTGCTGGTGTTCATCGTCACCACGTCAGCGTCGAGGCCGTCGGCCACGCTGCGTGCCTGCGCGCTCGATCCGCCGTGCGACTGGTCGATCTTGACGTCCTTGCCGGTCGCCTGCTTGTAGTGCGCGACGAAGGCCGCGTTGTAGTCCTTGTAGAACTCGCGCGCCACGTCGTAGGAGGCATTGAGCAGCGTGGTGCTCTGGGCGAAGGCCGGCGCGGCCAGCACGGAAGAAGCGAGCACGAAGGTTGCGACGAGGGTCTTGATTCTGAAAGTCATGAGGTTGCCAAGAGTTCTTCTGAATGCAACGACTGGAAGAGCGCCAGGCCGAGCGGCCAGGGCCCGTGCCCGGAGTCGATGTTGATGTGGCCCGCATTCTGCATGCGGACGAATTCGCTGCCCCACGCGCGGGCATAAGCGCCGGCCAGGCGCACCGGACAAAACGGATCGTTGCTGCTCGCGACCACGATGCTGCGATATGGCAACGCGGCATACGGCACCGGCGCGAAGTCGTGCAGCACGGCGCGGCGCTCGGGGTCGGCCGGCGCGACCAGCAAGGCGCCCTGCACCCTCGCGGCGGCTTCGGGCGGCAGGTGCGCCACGGCGATGCAGCCGAGGCTGTGCGCCGCGAGCACCACGGGCCCGTCACCGTCGAGCACGAGCTCCGTCAGCGCGCCGACCC
>JAQGMP010000023.1 GCA_028292285.1 Variovorax sp.
CATAAAAACCAATGTTGCCGATATCGCCCGCCTCGGCGCCGTTCTTGCCGCGCCAACGGTCGACCAGATAGATCAGGCTGTCGCCGATGCCCTTGATGGCGGGGATATTGAGTTCGCCCGGCCCTGCCTTGTCGGCAAATCCCCAAGCGCCCAGCGCCGTAGCACGCTCGTAGGCCAGCTTGGCATCCTGGACGCGGAACGCAATAGCGCACACGCTCGGGCCGTGCTCTCGCGCAAAGCGCTGCGCGAACGAATCCGGTTCGGCGTTGACGATGAAGTTGATCGTGCCCTGGCGATAAAGCAGCACGTTCTTGTGGCGATGCTTTGCGACGGCGGTGAAGCCCATGCGCTCGAAGACCTTGCCCATGGCCACCGGATCGGGCGCCGCGTACTCGATGAATTCGAAGCCGTCGGTGCCCATGGGGTTGTCCCACGTGGCGAGGGCGGGGGTGTCGTTGTTGCTCATGCGCGTCTCCGGAAAGTTGAAATCAAAAAAATCGGCGAAATTCAGTGTCGCGCTTTGCAAAGCGCATCGCCAGTCGACCACTCTAGGTCGACTGCCATTGATTATTTTTGCGAAATTGGGCGCCATGGAAGGCCGCAACGCAGGAAAGCTGCAAAAATTCAGGCATGGAAGCTCTGGACAAGATCGATCGAATGATTCTGCGCACCCTTCAGCTCGACGGACGCGCCACTTATGACCAGCTTGCGGAGCAGGTCAGCCTGTCGCCGAGCGCGGTGCTACGGCGAGTCAAACGCCTGGAAGAAAGCCGCGTGATCGATCGCTATGTGGCACTGGTCCGGCCCGAGGTGATCGGCTTGGGCCTGACCGCGTACCTCAACGTCCGCCTCGAAAAGCATACGGAGAGCCACAAGCGCAACCCCATGGATGCGTTTCGCGCCAGCGTGCAGGCTTGGCCCGAGGTGGTGGAATGCGCGGCGCTCACGGGCGATATGGACTACTTGCTGCGGGTGGTGGTGGCCGACATGGCGCACTACAGCCGCTTCATCATGGACACCCTGCTGAAGCACCCGAGCGTCGAAGACTGCAAGACCAGCTTCGTACTCGACCGTGTCAAGGCGACAACCGCCGTTCCGGTATGACAACAACGAGTTGTGCCAAGGCCACGGGGCTGGTCGTTGTTCACTAAATACCCGGTCGGATAGCCCTGCGGTCTTGTTTGATAAGGGAAAACCCTTAAATTCGATCCATGATGAATGCCAAGGCCCTTTTGAAAGCGTCACTCGGCATCGGTTCGTTCCTGAAAGCGCCGATGGTTGAAGCGCAGCCCCGCTCCGTCGCGGCGCACCAGCCAGTGCTCGTTCCGATCCGTGCGATCGGCCCGGGTGAGCGCACGCGCATCGCCAGCCACTTGCTCGCGCTGGAACCGCATGACCGCTATCTGCGCTTCGGCTATGCCGCTTCCGACGAGCAGATTCAGCGCTACGTGGACGGCCTGAATTTCGAGCGCGACGAGCTGTTCGGTATCTACAACCGCCGACTCGAACTCATCGCCATGGCCCACGTGGCCTTCGCGCCAGCTGGACAACTCAGCGACTGCGCTGAATTCGGCGTGTCGGTTTCGCGCCATGCACGCAGCCGTGGCTATGGCGCCCGGCTGTTCGAACGCGCGATGGTCACTGCACGCAATGAAGGCGTCGGGGCGCTCTTCATTCATGCGCTCAGCGAAAACGCCGCCATGCTCAAGATCGCGCGCAATGCAGGTGCCACAGTGGTTCGCAGCGGTTCCGAGTCGGAGGCCCATCTGCAACTGCCGGCGGCCACCTTCGACAGCCGCATGAGCGAGATCGCGCTCGACCATTTCGCCGAAGTCGACTTCCAGCTCAAGACACGCGCCAAGCAGTTCTGGGGCTTTCTCGCAGGCGTGCAGGAAATCCGGCGCGGTGTTCGCGATGCGCGAGACCGCACTGCCCAGTGAACTCGTGATGATGGCGCCGTCGTGGCAGGGCCGGACAGACGCCACATCCGGTTATCCTTGCGCTTCCTCAACTCCGCCCTGCCGCAGTGGCCGACCCTCACCCTGAACGCGTTCCCGTCGAACGGGAAGATAAACGCAGTTTTCTGCAAAAGCTCGCCGAGTTCATCCACCCCGGACCGGACTCCCGCGACGAGCTGATCGAAACACTGGCCGATGCCGAAGACAACGACGTCATAGGCGCAGAGTCGCGCGTGATGCTCGAAGGCGTCTTGCGCATGGCCGACATGACGGCCGGCGACGTGATGGTGGCCGCACCGCGCATGGACCTCGTCAACATCGACGCGCCCTACGACACGCTGTTGCACGTCGTCATCGACACCGCGCACTCGCGTTTTC
Source organism: Variovorax sp. (assembly GCA_028292285.1). Lineage (GTDB taxonomy): Bacteria > Pseudomonadota > Gammaproteobacteria > Burkholderiales > Burkholderiaceae_C > Variovorax. Next base: position 2,337 of record JAQGMP010000023.1, read on the forward strand.
CGGTATACGAGGGCGAAAAAGAAAACATCATCGGGATCCTTCTCGCGAAGGATTTGCTCAAGCTACAGCGCGCGCCGGGGCTCAACATTCGTGCCTTGCTGCGGCCGGCGACCTTCGTGCCGGAGAGCAAGGGCCTGAACGATCTGCTGCGCGAATTTCGCGGCAACCGCAATCACCTGGCGATCACCATCGACGAGTTCGGCCGCGTGGCCGGCCTCATCACCATCGAAGACGTGCTCGAGCAGATCGTCGGCGAGATCGAGGACGAATTCGACATCGCCGAGGACGAGGGCGACATCTTCGGCTTGGCAGACCACACCTATCGCGTGAGCGGCGACACGCCCATCGAACGCGTTGCCGAAGCCTTCGGCATCACCTTCGACGAAGAACAGCTCAGCGAAGACTTCGACA
>JAQGMP010000031.1 GCA_028292285.1 Variovorax sp.
CCAGCGCGAGGATCTTCTTCACGTCGTGGATGAAGCCCATGTCGAGCATGCGGTCGGCTTCGTCGAGCACCAGGATCTGCACTTGCGACAGGTCGAGCATGCCTTGCTGTTGCAGGTCAAGCAGGCGGCCGGGCGTGGCGACCAGAATGTCGACACCCTTCTTCAGCTTGCTGATTTGCGGGTTCATGCCGACGCCGCCAAAGATGACGGTCGATTCGAGATCGAGGTACTTGCCGTAGGTGCGAACGGATTCTTCGACTTGCGCCGCGAGTTCACGCGTCGGGGTCAGCACCAGCGCGCGGATGGCGGTGCCACCGAACTTGTTGGTGCCGCTTTGGCTCAGGGTGAGCTTGTGCAGCATCGGCAGCGTGAAAGCCGCCGTTTTGCCGGTGCCGGTCTGGGCACCGCCGAGCAGGTCGTGCCCGTCGAGTACTGCGGGAATGGCTTGCGCCTGGATGGGAGTGGGAATGTCGTAGCCGTGCTCGTGCACAGCCTTCAAGATGGCGGGAGCCAACTTCAGATCATCAAAATTCATTGGAAGCAATAAGCGCCTTACACGGCGCAGTGGTATCGGCCCGCTCAACGTCTTGGCGACGCGAAGCCAGTCAAGGCAGATGAAGGTCAGGAGTGGGAGCCGAAAGCCTTGTCGCATGCGAATGCTGAAAGCCATCTTGTCCCCGGCAGAGAGCCGGTGTAGCGGGCAACTGGACCCGGCAACGGTGTGGATTGTCGCATGAGTGGTGCCGACTTGAGTTGAAAAAGGGTTTTCGGCGTTCGAGCTCTGGTTTATTCACCGTAAAGGCTCACAACAGCAAGCCATGAAATTGCCAGTGCGGCGCCAGCGGCCGCCGCGCCAAGGGCTGCAAAGATCACAACATAGACGAGTCGACGGGCGGCCGTGCTCGGACGGGGCATGTAGTAAAGGCAAACCGTGCCGGCCCAGAATGAAAGGACGATTGCGAGCACGAATAACGGCGGCGCCCTGTCCAGTGCCTTGAGGTTCCGGTCCTGTAGAAAAGCAATTCCAACAAAATAAGTGGGAATGGATGCCGCCCAGAGTAGCCCGTTCACAAAGAGGCCCATCCGCGGCTTCATCGCATTGCCTCTCCCTTGAAAAAAGACCGGGGCATCGGATTCTCCCAGCCCGGCGTCTGATAGCCCGGCGTGGAGATCGCTGGCACATAGCCCATGACGCTTTGCAACAGGCCAGCGAGATACGAGCCACTGTTGTACTCACCGGGGTTCATCTTTGCGCCGCGAACCTTTTCCGGAAACGAATAGGTGGCCACATAGCTTGAAAAATGCAGAGAACGCATCACCAGTTCTTGCGCAAAGACTTGCTTGCTCATTTTGTCAGGCGGTGAAAGCGAAAGCTGAAAAACAGCCCCTTTAGGCAGCGCATTCTCGTAAGTATTGGTTCTGATGAGCAATGCGTTCTTGATGCCGACCTCGTTCATCGTCGGCTGGCCATCGATGACGACGATGCCGCTGTAGGCGTCATCGATGATCAGTGATAAATGAAGGTCGGGGAAGGGCTTGCCAAGGCGACCCAAAGGGCTCGCCGCAATCCGTCCGTAAAGAGTGCATACAGGCGCGGAGTGTTGAGCTTGGGCGACGGAACCAACCTTTGTGTTGGTAGGGTGTGCGGCACTTTGTCTGGGGATATCTAAAGACGCGATGAGATTCGGCGCAGTCATTTCACTTCCCTGTTCATCATTTCGATTGCCGATACGCCGAACCAGACAGTCAGGGTCTCCACAGAATCTGTCTTGATACGCGGGCACATGCCGCTAGCGTCGGTGTAGCCGGTGGTGATCGCACCGCTAGACGATTTGATGAAGTAGGCCAAGCCCGCAAGGGCTTGACCCGTCTCTGTATCAATGGCGCGCAACTTCTCGTCGATTGATTTTGTGGCTTCAATCCTCAGTTCATCAAAAGCCCCGCCGACCGATGGCAACGCGTCGCTGTGCACGCCGATGCCATAGGAGTTTTGTGTCGCAATCAACAGCGGCGGCGGCCGACAGCGGCAAATGCAGAGGTCTCCGTTCAGCGCTTGCTCGCGTCCACGCTGATCCTTGCTGGAAACCGATGACCTGTCGCCGGTACTCCTGATGATTCCGATGGACGAGCATGCAGGACAATCAATCTGATCGCCCTCTGCAGCCATCTGTCTGCCATGCCAGGTGTTGACATCCGAGCCTGTGATCACGTGACCACCGACCGTGGTGGGGTCCCCGACCATGATGTAAAGCCGATTCAGACGCATATATTTGCTCCCTGCATTTTTGTTGTCGGAGCTTAGCAACCTCTTGCCGGATCGAGCGGGGGCGTGTTTCACGCCTGCGACCTTATGGGCGCAGCGGAACGGTTCCAAGTGGGCACTTTCTGTGGTCAAGCAGCTTGCAAGACCCTCATACTGCCCCATAGCGCGTCCGGCAATCGCAGTTGCGTCGGATCGGCACCGGCAGAATTGGGTTCACCTCGGAAAGTTGCTCCGTGCGATCTTGCCCGTGCTGGGATAATCGTTTTTTTGCGCAGCCGGACACGGCGTTCGCGTCCCACCCAACTAGCCCAAAGATTCGATGGCCCAATACGTCTATTCAATGAACCGTGTCAGCAAGACCGTGCCGCCCAAGCGGCAGCTCTTGAAAGACATTTCGCTCTCGTTATTCCGCGGCGCCAACATCGGCGTGCTCGGTCACAATGGCTCGGGCAAATCGACCCTCCTCAAGATCATGGCCGGCGTCGACAAGGAGTTCGAGGGCGAGGCCCTGCCCATGCCGGGGTTGACGATCGGCTACCTCGAGCAGGAACCCAAGCTCAACAACGAGCACACGGTGCGGCAGTCGGTCGAAGAATCCATGGGCGCCGTGTTCGCGGCCAAGGCGCGTCTCGAAGAGGTCTACGTCGCCTATGGCGCTGAAGACGCCGACTTCGACGCGCTGGCGACCGAGCAAGCCCAGCTCGAAGCCATCATCGCCACTGCCGGCACCGATTCCGAACACCAGTTGGAAATCGCCGCCGATGCACTGCGCCTGCCGCCCTGGGATGCGACGATCGGCTTGCTCTCGGGCGGCGAAAAGCGCCGCGTTGCGCTGTGCCGCCTGCTGCTGTCCAAGCCCGACATGCTGCTGCTCGACGAGCCGACCAACCATTTGGACGCCGAGTCGGTCGAGTGGCTTGAAGTGTTCCTCAAGCGCTTCTCCGGCACTGTGGTGGCCATCACCCATGACCGCTACTTCCTGGACAACGCGGCCGAATGGATTCTGGAAATGGACCGCGGCCGCGGCATCCCATGGAAGGGCAACTACAGCACGTGGCTGGAGCAAAAGGGCGAGCGCCTGGCGCAAGAGCAGAAGGGCGAAGAAGCCCACGCCAAGGCACTGAAGAAAGAGCTTGAATGGTCGCGCCAGAACCCGAAGGCGCGCCAGGCAAAGAGCAAATCCCGTCTCGCCCGCTTCGAAGAACTGAGCGACATGGAATACCAGAAGCGCAACGAAACGCAGGAAATCTTCATTCCTGTGGCGGAGCGGCTGGGCCAGCAAGTGTTCGAGTTCCACAACGTCAGCAAGTCCTTCGGTGACCGGATGCTGATCGACGACCTGAGCTTCACCGTGCCACCGGGCGCGCTCGTCGGCATCATCGGGCCGAACGGCGCCGGCAAGTCGACGCTGTTCAAGCTGATCGCCGGCAAGGAACAGCCCGACACCGGCGAAGTCATCATCGGCTCGACCGTGCGTGCAGCCTTCGTCGACCAGCATCGCGACGAACTGGCCAACCAGAAGACCGTCTGGGAAGACATCTCCAACGGCCTGGACATCATCAACGTCGGCAAGTTCCAGATGGCCAGCCGCGCGTATGCCGGTCGCTTCAACTTCAACGGCGCCGACCAGCAGAAGAAGGTCGGCACGCTGTCGGGCGGCGAGCGCGGTCGCCTGCATCTGGCCAAGACGTTGATCGCCGGCGGCAACGTGCTGATGCTCGATGAACCGTCGAACGACCTCGACGTCGAAACCCTGCGTGCGCTCGAAGACGCGCTGCTCGAATTCGCCGGTACCGTCATGGTCATCAGCCATGACCGCTGGTTTCTGGACCGCATCGCGACGCACATCCTCGCGGCCGAAGGCGACAGCCAGTGGACCTTCTTCAACGGCAACTACCAGGAGTACGAAGCCGACAAGAAGAAGCGCCTGGGCGAAGAAGGTGCCAAGCCGAAGCGCATGCGCTACAAGGCGCTGAAGTAGGCCAACGGCGCATGGCGCTGCATTGCGCTTACAAATGAAACCGCCTCAGGGCGGTTTTTTTGTGGCTGCGGATGGCCGGGATGTCACCATGGACGCATGACGATCACAGCGGTGCACATGGTGAGTATGGCCTTGTCGGTTTGCGTCGTCGCGTGCGGTGGTGGAGGCGGCGGCGGTGGCGGTGGCTTTTCCGTCGCAGGCGTGGGCACGACGCCCGCTCCCGCGCCGCCGGCTTCCCCGGCACCTGCGCCGGCCCCCGCGCCGGCACCGCCGCCCGGCCCGCTCAAGGTGGTCGAAGTCGCGACCGGATTGACGGCGCCGTGGAGCCTCGCGTTCATGCCGGACGGCAAGATGCTCATCACGCAGCGCACCGGGCAGTTGCGCATTCGCAATGCCGATGGCAGCGCGGTCAATAACGGTGCCGACAGCGTGAGCGGCGTGCCGGCGGTCGACACCGCGGGGCAGGGCGGCCTGCTCGATGTCGCCCTCGATCCGGCTTTTGCCAGCAACCGCCGTATCTACTTCAGCTTTTCCGAAAAGATCGGTGCGGCCAATGGCACGGCGGTCGGGCGTGCCGAGCTCGATGTCGTCAACCGTGCGCTCTCCAATGTCACCGTCATCTATCGGCAAGACCCGAAGGTGACCGGCAGCGACAACCACTACGGCTCGCGCGTGGTGTTCGATCGCAACGGCTATCTGTTCGTCACGATGGGCGAGCGCGAAATCGACACGCAACGCGGCTTTGCGCAAGACCTGACGCGGGGCAACGGCAAGGTCGTGCGCATCACCACCGATGGCGCCGCGGCGCCCGGCAACCCGAGCTTCGCGCCTGCTGCGGCACAGCCCGGCATCTGGAGCTACGGCCATCGCAATCCGCAGGGCGCGGCGATCAATCCGGCCACTGGCGACCTGTGGACGGCGGAGCACGGTCCGCAGGGCGGCGACGAGGTCAACCTCGACCTGCCGGGCCGCAACTATGGCTGGCCGATCATCAGCTACGGGCAGGAATACGGCACCACCACGCAGGTCGGCGAAGGCACGGCCAAGGCCGGCATGGAGCAGCCGGTGACCTACTGGGAAAAGAACGACGGATCGGCCTGGGTGCCGGGCACGGCCAAGTCGTCGATCGCGCCCAGCAACATCGCCTTCTATACCGGCGACAAGCTGGTCGGCTGGCAGGGCAATCTGTTCGTCGGCTCATTGATCGGCACGGCGCTCTGGCGCATCACGCTGAACGGCAACACCTTCGTCTCGCGCGAGCGGTTGCTGGCCGATCGCGGCGAGCGCATTCGAGATGTGCGGCAAGGGCCCGACGGCTGGCTCTGGTTGCTCACCGACAACGGCAAGCTGCTGCGGCTGGAACGCTGAACTTTCAGGGGCTCGGCGCGGCGGCGACCGATGCCTTGGGCGCGCTGCGCGGCCAGGTCGCCAGCAGCCGCTTTCTCACCGCGTAGATGTTGTTGCGCAGCGCATAGAGCTCGTCGGTGTAAGACAGCGGTACGGTGATGCGATGCGTCACGCGGTCGAGTTCATCGAGTTCGTCGAGCAGGCGGTCGCGATCGCCCTTGCGCGCGTCGACCTTGGTCTCGATCTCGCGCAGTCGGGCGTACCAGCGGAACACGCGGCTGCGCACACGGAACTGGTACAGCGGCGGGACGATCTTGCTCAACGGCAGCATCAGCACGACCAGGCCGCCGAGCACCAGCCACATGCGTTCGACCAGATTGCTGGCCCAGAAGGGCAAGTAGCGTTGCCAGAACGGCGGCGTGCCGTTGATGGCGCGGTCGCCCTCGGGGCTCACAGGCAGTTCGCTGGTCTTGGTGTTTGGAAAGTCTCTCGCCCGATTGAACCAGCCGGCGCCGCCATGAATCGACTGCGCGCTTTCGGCGAAGAGCTGGCGAAGCGCCGGATGCGTTTGTTCGCGCGAGATCAGCGAGGTGGTTGCGGCGACCAGCGACACATCGTGCGGCGGCAGGTCGGACGCCAGATCGACCACACCGCGCGGCAGCGTCACGGCCGACAAGAACGGAAAGCGCCGTGCATACGCATCGCTCTGACCGAAGTCCATCAGCTGGATGCCGGGCGCGCGCAGCAGGCGCTGCACCAGCGGCGATTGCGGCGCTGACGCGAGCACGATGGCGTCGAGCATGCCGGCCTGCAGCGCCTCGGTGGCGGGCGCGGGTTCGAGGTTCGACAACTGCATCGTCGTCTCGTCGATGTGATTGGCCTTGAGCAGCTTGTCCATGATGTCGGGCACGCCGCTGCCGGCCTTGTCGACGTTCACGCGCAGGCCGCGCAGTTGCGCCAGCGAGGTCAGCGTGCTGGTCTTGCGGTCGATCTTCTGCGCGGCATCGGTGCGGTAGAACAGCCACAGCGGCTCGTAGAACAGGCTGCCGAGCGACGTGAGGCCGGCGTCTTCGTCGGCAGTGGCATCGGCACTGCCGCCCCGCACGAAGCCCACGTCGGCCTCGCCGCTGCGCAGCAACTGCAGATTGTCCGAAGCGCCGTTCGTGGTTTTCAGATCGACCGTGATGCCGTTGGCCTTGAGCGCGGTGGCGTAGCGCTTGCCGAACTCGGCGTAGGCGCTGCCGGCCGGGCCGGTCGCCAGCGTCACGTGCTTCGGCGGCTGCGGATCGAGATACCAATACGCCGCGATCAATGCGCCGATCACGATGAAGACGACCGGGCCGGCCGACACCATCAGGTCGCGGATGGAAAGCAGGATCAGCTTGAGTGTCTTGGGCATGAATGCAATCCAGGGTTCAGGTGCGCGCAACGTCACGCTACGGGCGGGCGCCGAAATCGCTCGCAGAGGGAATGTCGAGTTCGCTTGTCTTGACCGAGCGCGCCGCCCGTACCGCGCGCAAGGTGGCGCGCGCCACGACTTCGGCCGCCATGGTGCCGAGCACCGTCATGCCGGGCGCGTCGTCGGCCAGCGCGACGCGGCCGGTGGCCAGCACGAAAAGCGTGTCGCCATCGCTCATCGTGTGGACCGGATTGATGGCGCGCGCCAGGCCGTCGTGCGCCACGTTGGCCAGCCGGTTGGCCTGTACCTTGGTGAGCACCGCATCGGTCGCGATCACGCCGATGGTGGTGTTGGTGCCGGCAAGAAGCGGCTTCGGCACCTCACCGCGCAGCAACGCGCGCCGTGTGTCCATCAGTGCCTTGCCGTCGGCGGTGCGGGCGCCCGCGACCACTTGCGCGGTGTCGGGGTCGAGCACATCGCCCAACGAATTCACGGCGATCAGCGCGCCCACCGTCACGCCGTTGACCGTGACCGACGCGGTGCCGATGCCGCCCTTCATGGCCCGGCCCACGCCGAACAACTTGCCGACCAGCGCGCCGCTGCCCGCGCCGACATTGCCTTCGGCCGGCGCGGCGCTCGATGCGGCGGCGCAGGCCGCATAGCCCGAGTCGGCGTCGGGGCGAAAGCGCGCATCGCCCATCGGCAGATCGAACAGCACGGCGGCCGGCACGATCGGCAAGGTACCGAAGCGCACGTCGAGCCCGATGCCGTGCTCTTCGAGATAACGCATGGCGCCGTCGGCCGCGGCCAAGCCCCACGCGCTGCCGCCGGCCAGCATCACCGCATGCACCTGTTGCACGAAATTGCCGGGCGCCAGCAGATCGGTTTCGCGCGTGCCGGGCGCGGCGCCGCGAACATCGACACCGCCGACCGCGCCGTCGCGCGCGATGACCACCGTGCAGCCGGTGGGCCGGCGCGTGTCGGAGAAATGGCCGACTTCGATGCCGGCGACATCGGTGATGGCGCCGCCGAACGTCGCCGAGGATGCTGGAGGCGACGAAGGCGCGCGGGGTGCGGCAGCGGCGGAAAAAAGCGACGAAGAGGGCGACTGGGAAGGCATGGCGGCCGATTATGGAGGTCGCCCTGCCGTGCGCCGGTAACTCGCCGTGTCCGGCACCGCTGCTGGCGCCGTCTTGTGCGGCGTGTCAGTTCGCCGGCTCGATCGCCACCACGGTGATCAGGCCGTCGACCTTGTCGGCGCTGAAGCGCACCTTGTCGCCGGTCTTGACGTGATCGAGCAACGCCGCGTCCTTCACGCGGAAGACCATGGTCATGGCTGGCATGTCGACGTTCGGGATGTCGCCGTGGGCCAGGGTGATCGTCTTCGCGGCGCTGTCGACGTTGCGGACTTCGGCGTCCACCTTCGGCAGTGCGGCCTGGGCCAGCGCCACCGAGGCGCCTGCCAGCGCGACGCAGGCGATGCAGAGTTTGATGAGGTTCATGTTGGTCCTTGAGACGAATCGTAATGAATCGGACGCGGGGTGCGCGAGCGGTCAGTGGTCGTGGGCGCCGTGGCCCGAGGGCTTGCGCACGCTGGCGTCTGCCTCGCCGTGCGCGGGCCCCGACGGCGCCGAGGCATCACGCGGCGCAGGTTGCAAGCCCGCGCTGTCGACCTCGTGCGCCACCGTGCCGGCTGGGTGCTTGAACCAGCCCGGGTCGCGGTAGTCGCCGGGCTTCTGGTCGCGCCGCACTTTCAGCAGCGTGAACATGCCACCCATTTCAGCCGGCCCGAAAGGTCCGGCGCCCGCCATCATCGGCAGCGTGTTCTCGGGCAACGGCATCTGCATCGCGCCCATGTCGGCCATGCCGCGGTCGCCCATCACCATGTAGTCGGGCACCAGCTTTTTGATCTTGGCGACCATGTCTTTCTGGTCGACGCCGATCATCGTCGGCACCTCGTGGCCCATCGGGCCCATCGTGTGATGCGCCTTGTGGCAATGCAAAGACCAGTCGCCTTCCTCGTCGGCGATGAACTCCATTTGCCGCATCTGGCCGACCGCGACGTCGACCGACACTTCGGGCCAGCGTGCACTCTTCGGCACCGCGCCGCCATCGGTGCCGGTCACTTCGAATTCGTGGCCATGGATATGGATCGGATGGTTGGTCATCGTGAGGTTGCCGACGCGAATGCGCACACGGTCGCCGCGCCGCACGTTGAGCGTGTCGATGCCCGGATACACGCGCGAGTTGAAGCTCCAGATGTTGAAGTCCGTCATCGTGTTGACCTTCGGCGTATTGCTGCCGGGCTCGACGTCGAAGCTGCCGAGCAGAAAGCAGAAGTCGCGATCCACGGCGGCGATCTGCGGGTGCTTCGGCTCGCGCGGATGCGTCACCCAGAAGCCCATCATGCCCATCGCCATCTGCACCATTTCGTCGGCATGCGGGTGGTACATGAAGGTGCCGGGGCGCCGCGCGGTGAACTCGTAGACGAAGGTCTTGCCGGGCGGAATGTGCGGCTGCGTGATGCCGCCGACGCCATCCATGCCGTTGGGCAAGCGCTGACCGTGCCAGTGCACGGTCGTGTGCTCGGGCAGCCGGTTGGTGACGAAGATGCGGACTCGGTCGCCTTCGACCACCTCGATCGTCGGCCCCGGCGACTGGCCGTTGTAGCCCCACATGTTGACCTTGAAGCCCGGTGCCATCTCGCGCACGACGGGCTCGGCGATCAGATGGAATTCCTTGACGCCCGCGTTCATCCGCCACGGTAGCGTCCAGCCGTTGAGCGTGACGACCGGGTTGTAGGGGCGGCCGGTCGAAGGCACCAGCGGCGCGGCCGTGGCGGTCGAATCCTGCGTGACCGCTTCCGGCACTACGGCCAGGGCGGCGCGGCTGACAGATGCGGCGGCAGATGTTGCAGCGACCGCCGTTGCAGCGGTCGCCGCACCGGCAAAAAAGTTGCGGCGGTTGAGCGTCATTGCGCAGCCCCCGCGAGTTTCACTGTCGTCGCACCAGCGCCCGTCATGGCCAACTGCAGCTCCGTGTCGGCGATCCAGAAATCGCGCTGCGCATCGATGCCCGCGACGACGGCTGTGGCGGTCGCGCGGGTCTCGGCCAGCAGCTCCCATACGCTCGACAGCATGCCGTTGTAGCGCAGCACCATTTCGTCGTTGACCGTGCGCCGCAACGGCAGCACATCGGTCTGGTAGCGGCGCGCCACGGCATAGGTGCTGCGCCATCCTTCGGCGGCTTCGCGTGCCTCGCTCGCTGCGCGCACGCCGACGTCACGCACCCGCGCGACCGACTGCAGGTAGAGCGCCTCGGCCCGCGCGTTGCGGGCCTCGCCCCAATCGAACAACGGGATCGGCAGGTCGAGGGTCCAGCCTCGCTCGGTCGCGCGCTCGTTTGGGGCCGAGGCACCGCGCGCCCCGCCGAGATCCGGGAGGCCCGGGAGGCGTGGGTTTTCGCCGAAGACCGTGTTGCGCACCGCGCCGATTTCCATCGCATTGACGATGCGCGTGGCGCGCGTGAGGCCGAGCGAATCGGCGGTGGCGGCGCTTTGCGCCTGCGCGGA
>JAQGMP010000073.1 GCA_028292285.1 Variovorax sp.
TGGCTTACCACCAGCACGACAGGATTCGTGCCGATCAGCGTCACCGGCGCAAACGACTTGATCGGGTCGTAGCCGATCTTCGGATACAGGCTGACGTTGATCGCGTGCGAGCAGATGGTGCCGCCCAGCAGCGTGTAGACATCGGGCGCGGCGCGCGAGGCGACCTCCGAGCCGACGCTGCCGCCGGCGCCGCCCTTGTTGTCGAAGATGACCAAGGTGCCAAGCACAGTACCCAGCTACTGCGCGATCAGCCGGCCCAGCACATCGGTCGTGCCGCCGGCCGGAAACGGCACGACGTAGTTGATCGTCTTGCCGGTCGGCCAAGTGCTCTGCGCGAAAGCCGGGAGTGCGATGGAAGAGAGGACGGCGGCGTGAATCAATGTGCGGCGTTGCATGGGTTTGCTCCTGCTTTAATGTTCTGCGCAGTCACAGCACCGGATGACCGGTGATCAGCGACGGCAGCCATGTGGAAAACGCCGGGACGTACGTCACCAGCGTGATGGCGGCGAAGATGGCGAGGTAGTACGGCCAGGCCGTTTTGGTGGCCTCGCCGATCGATATCTTGCCGATGGCACAGCCGATGAACTGCACCGTTCCTACTGGCGGATGCACCAGCCCCAGCGCGCAGTTGAGCAACAGCATCATCCCGAACTGGACCGGGCCGACGCCCATCTGGATCGCCAGCGGCAAGAACAGCGGCGTCGTGATGACGATGTGCGCCGCCATGTCCAGGAAGATGCCCAGAAAGATCTGGATGATGTTGATGTACAGCAGCATCAGCCACGGCGTCGTCGTCGCGGCCAGTAGTGCGGCCTCGATGGTGTCCGGGATTTCCAGGTACGCCATCTGGTAGCGCAGCATGTTCGACACGCCGATCAGCAGCAGGATGACGCCGGTGGTCTTCGACGCTTTGGCCAGCGACTTGAAGAGCTTCTGCTTCGTCATCGTGCGGTAGATGACGACAGTAAGCAGCAGCGAATACGTGACCGCGATGGCCGCCGCCTCGGTCGCCGTCGCGATGCCCTCCATCACGCAGACCAGGATGATGACGATCACCATCAGACCCGGAATCGACGCGATGAAGGTGCGCAGCACCGCGTTCCAGCCGGGGAAGCGTTCGATCATCGTGGAGCCGTCGGGGCGCCGCGGAAAGCCGTACTTGGCGGCCTGCCAGTAGGCGGCGACCAGCATGCACACCATGATCCAGAACACCGGCACCAGGCCCGCGAACATCAGGTCGCCGATCGACACGCCCTTGATGGTGTGGCCGCCGATCGTGCCCACCGCGGCCTGCGCTGCGAAGGCATAGATGATCATGTTGTGCGAAGTCGGCATGAGCGCGCCGGAGAGCGAGGCGTGCGTCGTCACGTTGACGGCGTAGGCCGCGCTGTAGCCCTCGCGCTTCATGATCGGGATCATCACGCCGCCCATGGCGGAGGTGTCGGCCACCGGCGAGCCGGAGACGCCGCCGAACAGCGTCGATGCCACCACGTTCGCCAAGCCGAGGCCGCCTTTCCAGTGGCCGACCAGACTGCGCGCGAAGGCGACGATCTTGTCGGCGATGCCGCCATGCAGCATCAGCTCCCCCGAGAAGATGAAGAACGGTATCGCCAAAAATGAGAAGACGTTCATGCCCGACACCATCATCTGGATGGCGGTCTCGAAAGGCAGGCCTTCGAAGGCGAAGGTCAGCAGGCAGCTCAATCCGATCGCGAACGCGACCGGCATGCCGAGCAGCAAGAAGACGATGAAGCTGAGCGAAAGAAGCGTCAATGCCATGATGGAACCACCTCATGGCCGGTGAACTGGGACGCCAGATGCTCGATCGAAAAAAGCGTGATGAGCACGCCCGCGATGAGCACCGGCAGATAGCGAACCGCCTCGGAAAGCCCGAGTGTCGGAATGGTCGCGTCGTGGGTCGAGATGGCCATTTCCATGCCGCCCGCAAACAGCGCCACGGCAAAGGCAATGGTCAGCAGGTAGACCAGAAACTTGCACCAGAACTGCACCTTGGGCGGCAGCACCTTGACCAATGAATCGAGCCCGATGTGCCCCGCATCGCGGACGCCGGCCGAGGCGCCGAACATGGCGACCGAGATCACCAGCAGCAGCGCGACCTGCTCGACGTACGCCGGTGCGTTGTTGAAGACGTAGCGCAGCACCACGCCGTAGACGACCACGCCCAGCAGGCCGACGAGGCACACGCAGGCGAGGTACATCGTCCAGCGCGAGAGCTTCGCGTTGACGCGGGACAGCATGGTCGTCATTGCAGTCAAATCACTTGGTGTTGATGATTTCCTGCACCAGCGCCTTCAGCTCCGGCGTCGACGCGAACTTGTCGTACACCGGCTTCTCGACTTCGACGAAACCCTTGCGATCGATGTCGGCTGCAGCGGTGATCTTGGCGCCGCCCTTGATGACGGCCGCCTTGGCGTCCTTCTCGCGCGGCTCCCACAGCTTCACGTAGACCGGCACGGAGTCTTTCGCGGCCTTGCGGATGGCGGCTTGCTGTTCCTTGGGTAGCGTGTCCCAGATCTTCTTGGAGAACACCAGCACTTCGGGTGTCATGACATGCATGGTTTCCGAGTAGTAGGGCGCGGCCTCGAAGTGCTTGGCTTCTTCGTAAGACGGGTAGTTGTTCTCGGCGGCGTCGACCAGGCCGGTCTTGAGGCCGGTGTAGACCTCGGCCAGTGGCATCGGCGTGGGCGATGCACCCATCGAACTCACCATGCTCACCATCAGGTCAGAAGGCTGCACGCGGATTTTCATGCCCTTCATGTCTGCGACGGTCTTGATCGGCTTCTTGGCATAAACCGAGCGGGCGCCGCTCTCATACATGGCCAAGCCGATGAAGCCGGCTTTCTCGAAGGCAGCAAGCACCTTGTCGCCGGCCGGGCCGTACATGGCCTTGCGGAAATGCTCGATGTCGCGGAACAGGAACGGCAGCGACGGCACCACCGATTCCGGCACGATGCCGTGGAACGAGGCGGAGCTCACCCGCACCATGTCGAGTGCGCCGATCTTCACCTGCTCCACGGTGTCTTTCTCGGAACCCAGCGAGCTGTCCGCGAAGATCTTGATGGTGTCCTTGCCGCCGCTGGCCTTCGACAGTTCTTCACCCATGAACATCACGGCCTGGTTGGTCGGAAAGTCCTTGGCGTGCACTTCGGCCGAGCGGAAGGTGCGCGCCATGGCGCTGGTCGTGAGCGCGAAGAGGCCGATCGCGATCAGGCCAGAGAGTGTTTTCAGTTTTGGTTTCATGGTGTCTCCTCGGGTTGAAAGAAAGGTGTGGTGGAACGTTTAAGCGAGGATCAGTCGATGCCTGTTTTTGCGAACATCGGCTCTGCAATGCCCTGCGTGCCCGGCCGCAGCGCGAACAGCCCGCCCGCCAGCGGTTGATCCGACAGATCACCGGCGGGGCGTATCGAAGTCACGAACAGCGTGTCGAGCTTCGGGCCGCCGAAGGCACACATCGACGGCTTCTTGACCGGCACTTCGAGCGAGCGGTCGAGCCGGCCCTCGGGCGTGAAGCGATGCACCAGGCCGGCGTCGTTGCCGCAGATCCAATAGCAGCCATCGGCGTCCATGGCAGCGCCATCGGGCCGGCCGGGCAGCGGGTTCATGTCGACGAAGACGCGTCGGCTGGACGGCGTGCCGGTGTCGGTGTCGTAATCGAAGGCCCAGATCGTCTGCACGTTCGGGTGCGAATCCGACAGGTACATCGTGCGGCCATCCGGGCTGAAGGCGAGGCCGTTCGGCACGATGACGCCGTCGAGAAGTTGCCGCAGCGGTGCTTCGCCATCGCCGTCACCGCCATGGCTGTAAACGCACCCCGTGCGCAGCGCGAGGCTCATGTCCAGCGCCATCGTCCCGGCGACGAAGCGGCCCTGGCGATCGCAGCGGCCATCGTTGAAGCGCATCGCCGGCGCGGTGTGCTCGACGTTGGCGAGCCGCGACGTCGTGAGCGTGCCGTCGGCTGCGGGCTTCAGCGAGAAAAGCCCGCTTTCCATGCCGCCGATCCACTCGCCCGGCATGTCGGCGCGCGGCGCGATGCAGGCGAGCATTTCGCTGCCGACCCAATGTGTATGGCCTTCGGCCGACCAGCGGTGCAGCGCACGCGCCGGAATATCGACCCAGTACAGCGCCTGTTCATCGCCGCGCCATACCGGGCTCTCGCCCGTGGCGTTGCGTGCATCGACGACGAGTTCGGCGTGGCTCATGGTGTGCGGTCGGGCGGCAATCGAATCAATCGCCGAAGGGCCCCTGGGCCGTGAAGCCGCCGCCCTGGTAGATCGCGTTCGGGTCGTTCGGCGCGACAGGCGGTTGCGCCTCGACCTTGGCGCGGAACTGCTCCGAGCTGTCTTGCGCGACGAACCCGAGGTGCGCAGCGGCACTGTTGTCCCACCACACATCGCGATTGGCCGACATGCCGTAGACGATGGTGTGTTTCACGTCGGGCGTGAAGAGCGATTTTTCGACCAGCGTCGTCAGGTCGCGGTAGCTGAGCCAGGTGCTCATCATCCGGCGGTTGAGCGGCTCCGGAAACGAGGAGCCGATACGGATGCTGACCGTCTCGATGCCGTAGCGATCGAAGTAGAACTGCGCCACGTCTTCGCCGAACGACTTCGACAGGCCGTAGTAGCCGTCGGGCCGTTTCTGCGCGCTGGCATCGATCGTTTCGGTCTGCTTGTGAAAGCCGATCACGTGGTTCGAGCTGGCGAACACAATGCGCTTGGTCGCATGCCGCCGAGCCGCTTCGTACAAGTGAAAGACGCCCTTGATGTTGGCCTCCAGCACTTCTTCGAAAGGCCGTTCGACCGACACGCCGCCCAGGTGCACGACCGCATCGCAGCCCGCGACCAACGCGTCGACCGCGGCCTTGTCGGAGAGGTCGCAAGGCACGATTTCTTCTTGCGCGCCGTCGGCCGGCGCCATGCCGGCGATGTCAGAGAGCCGCAGCACGCCGGCCGAAGGCTTGAGCGTGTCGCGCAGCACCTTGCCGAGACCGCCGGCAGCGCCGGTCAGCAACAGACGACCCAGTTTCGGTCGACCCAGTTCGTTGGCCATGGTCGAGGGTTCCTTACGCCGGCTTGAACACGGTGGTCGGCAGGTCGCGGCCGTGGTACTTCTTGTAGATGGTGTTGAGCTTGCCGCTTTTGATGTTGGTCGTGACCCAGGCGTTGATCCATTCCTTCAGCTTCGGCTCGCCCTTGTTCATGGTGATGCCGAGGCCCGAATCGAGCTGCGAGAACTTCATCTCGTAGTTCTTGCCCGGCGCGCGCTTGTTGACTTCGCCCATGTTCGACGGCGTGCTCGAAAAGATGTCGACCTGGCCCGTGACCACCGACGTGATGAGCGTCGCGTCGTCTTCGTAGCGCATGATTTCGGCGCCCTTGGCTTCCTTGGTCGTGATCGTGTCGTTGGTCGTTGCACGCGTGAGGCCGATGCGCTTGCCGGCGAGGTCGGCGTAGCTGGCGATCTTCATGTCCTTGGGCGCTGCCACCATGATGGTGATGGCCGAGTAGGGAATCGAAAAGTCCACCACCTTGGCGCGCTCTTCGGTGATCGAGAGGCTCGATATCACGAGGTCGGCGCGTTGTGCCTGGATGGTCGGTACGCGGGCGGCGGTCGTGATCGGCACGATCTCGAGCTTCACGCCCAGGTCTTTGGCGAGTTCGGTCGCGGTGTCGACATCGGAGCCGGTCGGCTGCATGTTGGCATCGGTGTAGCTGAAGAGCGGCGTTCCGATGGCGATCGCCACGCGGATCTTGCCGGCCTTCTTGATGTCGTCGAGCTGGTCGGCCAGGGCGGCTTGCGTGATGCCTGCCAGCATCAAGGCGGCGAGGGCGGTGCGGGCGAAAGTGCTTGTCGATTTCATGGTGTCTCCTTGGGGTTCGCTAAAAGTTGAAGGGGAATAAAGATGAAAGATGGGCGGTGCGGCTACAGCCCGTTGTCGAGAAAGGCGCGCAGCTCAGGCGTCTTGGGCGCGTCGAGCATGCTGCCTTCGCCGATCTCCCAGACCTTGCCCTGGTGCATGTAAATGATGCGGTCGGCCACGCGCTTGGCAAAGGCCATTTCATGCGTCACCAGCAGCATGGTCATCCCGCCGGCAGCCAGGTCTTCCATCACACGCAGCACTTCGCCGGTGAGCTGCGGATCGAGCGCCGAGGTGACCTCGTCGAACAGCATGACCTTGGGCGACATCGCGAGCGAACGGGCGATGGCGACGCGCTGCTGCTGGCCGCCCGAAAGCTGCTCTGGATAGGCGTCGGCCTTCTCTTGCAGGCCCACTTGGTCCAGCACCCGCAGGGTGACATGGTGCGCTTCGGCGCGCGATTGCTTCTTCACGTGGCGCAGCGCCAGCATGATGTTTTCTTCGACCGTCAGGTGCGGGAAAAGGTTGTAGCTCTGAAAGACGATGCCGACTTCGAGCCGCAACCGCTTCAGGTCGACCGAAGGGCTGTCGACGCGAATGCCGGCCACTTCGATGGTGCCCTTGTCGATCATTTCGAGCCGGTCGATGCAGCGCAGCGCGGTGCTCTTGCCCGAGCCGCTGGCACCGATGATGGCGATCATCTCGCCCTTGGCGACTTCGAACGAAACGCCCTTCAGCACCTGGTTCGAGCCGAAGCTCTTGTAGACGTCCTGAAGGCTAACGATTGGCGACATTGAGCTTCTTCTCCATGGCTTCGCTCCAGCGCGACAGCGGGTAACACAGGGCAAAATAAAACACGCCGACCAGACTGAAAATCAGGAACGGCTGAAAGATCGTGTTGTTGATGATTTGCCCGGCGCGCGTCAGCTCGACGAAGCCGATGACCGAGGCCAGCGACGTCATTTTGATGATCTGCACCAGGAAGCCGACGGTCGGCGGCAACGACAGGCGCACCGCCTGCGGAATGATCACGAGGCGCAGCGTTTGCCAGCGCGAAAACGCGAGGCACTCGGAGGCTTCCCACTGCGGCTTGGGCATGGCGTCGATGCAGCCGCGCCAGATGTCGCCGAGATAGGCGGCGACGTAGACCATCATCGCCAGGCCGGCCGCCACCAGCGAGGGCAGCGAGTAGCCGTACACCGACAGGCCGAAGTACACGATGAACAGCAGGATCAGCAGCGGAATGCCCTGGATGCACTCGATGTAGACGATGGCCGCCCAGCGCAGCCACGGCCGCGGCGAGATGCGCGCCAGCATCACGCCGAAGCCGCCGATGGCGCCCAGCACGAAAGCCAGTGCCGACAGCACCAGCGTCCATCCGATCGAGTTGATCAGATAGAAGAGGTGGACGAAGGTAAAGCTGCCGAACATGGTCATGCCGCGCCGCCGTGGCTCGCCACGTTGGCCTGGGTGGTGTCGAGGAGCGCGCGGGCGCCGTTGTTGCCGCGTGCAGCGGCTTTGCGCAGTACGCGGCGGCGACGAAACAGGTACTCGCCCAGCACGCCGGTGATGAGCTTGATGACCAGCGACAGCACCAGATAGAGCGCCGCCACCACGATGTACGTTTCGAGCGACCGAAAGGTGTCCGACTGCACCGTGTTGGCGATGGCGGTGAGCTCTTCCGCCGAGATCTGCGAAGCCATCGCCGAGGCCTGCATCATCAGAAGGAACTGGCTGGTCAGCGCCGGGTACACCTTTTCGATGGACGGCTGCAGCATCACGTGCCAGCCGATGCGCCACTTCGACAAGCCCAGGCATTCGGCCGCTTCGATCTGTCCGCGCGGAATCGATTCGAGGCCGGCCCGGATGATCTCGGCCGCATAGGCGCCGATGTTGATGGTCATCGCCAGCACGGCCGCCACGAAGGTCGGCATGCGGACGCCGAAGCTGGC
>JAQGMP010000092.1 GCA_028292285.1 Variovorax sp.
AATCGAAATCGCCAAGCGCATCGAAGGCGGCCTGATGGCCATGATGGAAGCGATCTCCGCATCGCCCGCCACCATCGCCGAGATCCTGCGACTGGCCGATGAAATTCGTGCCGGGGTGGGGAAGGCCGTCATCACCACCTTCGTCGACGGTTTCTCGAACCCCAACGAGGCCGACGACTATGTGGCCGAAGAAGACTTCGACGAGTTCGATGCCGAAGACGACGACGACGGCAAAGGCGGCTCCAAGGCGCTGACCAAGAAGCTCGAAGAACTCAAGCGCGACGCGCTCGAACGCTTCGACCGCATGGCCACGATGTTCGAAAAGATCCACAAGATCTACGAAAAGGAAGGCTACGGCACGCCGGCGTATGTCAAGGCGCAAGCGGCCTTGAGCGAAGAGCTGATGACCATCCGCTTCACGGCCAAGACGATCGAAAAGCTGTGCGACATGGTGCGCAGCCAGGTCGACGATGTGCGGAAGAAAGAGCGCGAACTGCGCCGCATCATCGTCGACAAGTGCGGCTTTCCGCAGGACGACTTCATCCGCGATTTCAGCGGCTACGACAAGAACGGCAACCGGGTCGCCTCGCACCTGCTGAACCAGAAATGGGTCGAAAAGCAGGCTGCCGCCGGCAAGCCATGGAGCGTCGTGCTCGCGCGCAACATTCCGCCGGTGCAAGAGCTGCAGCAAAAGCTCGCCGACATCCAGGCGCGCGTCGTGGTGCCGCTGCCTGAGCTGAAGGACATCAACAAGCGTATGAACGAAGGCGAGTATTCGTCGCGCGCCGCCAAGAAGGAAATGATCGAAGCCAACTTGCGCCTCGTGATTTCCATCGCCAAGAAGTACACCAACCGCGGCCTGCAGTTCCTCGACTTGATCCAGGAAGGCAACATCGGTTTGATGAAGGCGGTCGACAAGTTCGAATACCGCCGCGGCTACAAATTCTCGACCTACGCCACGTGGTGGATTCGCCAGGCGATCACGCGTTCGATCGCCGATCAGGCGCGCACCATCCGGATTCCGGTGCACATGATCGAGACGATCAACAAGATGAACCGTATCAGCCGCCAGCATTTGCAGGAGTTCGGCTTCGAGCCCGATGCATCCATCCTGGCCGCCAAGATGGAGATCCCGGAAGACAAGATCCGCAAGATCATGAAGATCGCGAAAGAGCCGATCTCGATGGAAACGCCGATCGGCGACGACGACGATTCGCACTTGGGCGACTTCATCGAAGACAGCAGCAACACGGCACCGATCGAAGCCGCGATGCAGGCCGGCCTGCGCGACGTGGTCAAGGACATCCTCGACTCGCTGACGCCGCGCGAAGCCAAGGTGCTGCGCATGCGCTTCGGCATCGAGATGAGCACCGACCACACGCTCGAAGAAGTCGGCAAGCAGTTCGACGTGACGCGTGAGCGCATTCGCCAGATCGAGGCGAAGGCGCTGCGCAAGCTGAAGCATCCGAGCCGTTCGGACAAGCTCCGCAGCTTTATCGACACGCTCTGATCCCGCGGATCCCCGTACAAGGATCTTGAGCCAAGCGCCCGCTGCGCCCGTCACAGGGTGCCGGGCGCTTTTTTGATCGCATGACAAAAGAGAAGAGACAAGCATGAATCCGGACGCCGCCAAACTCTGGCAAGCCCCACGTTGGGCGCTTGCCGCGCTGCTGGCCGTGCTCGGCATGGTCGGGCCTTTTTCGATCGACACCTACATCCCGGCGTTCTCCGGCATTGCCTTGTCCATCGGCGCAACGCCGGTCGAAATGCAGCAGACGCTGTCGGCGTACCTTTTCGGTTTCGCCTTCATGAACCTGTTCCACGGCGCGCTGTCGGACAGTTTCGGGCGCCGGCCCGTCGTGTTGTGCGGCATGGCCATGTTCACGATCGCGTCGCTCGGCTGCGCGCTGTCGCACAACATCGCCCAGCTCGTTTTCTTTCGCGCGCTGCAGGGGCTGTCGACCGGTGCCGGCATCGTGGTCTCGCGTGCGGTGATCCGCGACATGTTCCCGCCGGCCGAAGCGCAGCGCGTCATGTCGCAGGTCACCATCTACTTCGGCGTCGCGCCAGCCATCGCACCCATCGTCGGCGGCTTTTTGTTCGTGCACCTGGGCTGGCACAGCGTGTTCTGGTTTCTGGTGGCGGTCGGCTGCGTGCTGTTCATCGCCAACTACAAGCTGTTGCCCGAGACGCTGCATGTCAGCCATCGGCAGCCTTTCGAATTCAAGCACCTGATGCGCGGCTATTGGGACCTGTGTTCCGACCCGCGGTTCCTGCTGCTCGCACTGGCAAGCGGTGTGCCGTTCAACGGCATGTTTCTCTACGTGCTCGCAGCGCCGGCCTTTCTCGGCGATCACCTGCGGCTGGCGCCAACGCAGTTCTTCTGGTTCTTCCTGCTGACCATCGGCGGCATCATGTCGGGCGCATGGCTCAGCGGACGCATGGCCGGCAAGGTCGCACCCAAGCGACAGATTCGCGACGGCTTCGTCATCATGGCCGTGACGTCGGTGGTCAATGTGGCAGCCAACGCCCTCTTTGTTCCTGACGCGCTGTGGGCACTCTGGCCGATCGGGTTCTTCGCCTTCGGTTGGGCGCTGATGGTGCCGGTCGTGACGCTGCTGGTGCTCGACCTGCACCCTGAACGCCGCGGCATGGCGTCGTCGTTGCAAGCCGTCATCGGCTCGACCGCCAACGGCGTCGTCGCCGGCGTGATCGCGCCGCTGGTCATGCACTCGCCATTGGCGCTCGCCGTGACGTCGATCTCGATGCTGGCCATCGGACTCGTCGCCTGGGTGTGGCTACACGGGCGCTGGCCCGAGATCGGCCGACGCATCGCGGTCTGAACGGCCCGATCGACGCGCTATGAGGACGGCGTCAAGCGCGGCCCTTCGGTCTTCATCCATTGTTCGAGCGCTTCCCCAAAGCCTTCGGCGGCGGGCGACGACACGCGGCGCAGCGGCCGGTACAGGCAGACGTGGCGCATGACCTCGGGCGACGTCACGCGACGCATCACCAAACCCCAGCGTTCGCCCGCCCACACGCCCACGTAGGCCGGCGACAGCGTCGCTGCAAGGCCCGCGGCCGCAATGCCGAGGGCCGTCGAGATGTTGTCGACCACGTCGATCGGTGTGATGCGCTCCTCTTCCGGCAGCCCGAGCCGCATCTGCGCCACGCTGCGTTCGTGGTCGCGCCCGGCCGTCACCAGCGCGTGGGCGCGCAGGTCGCGCCAGCGCAGCGTACGCTTGGTGGCGAGCGGATGGTCGGGCGCGCACCAGAGCACCCACGGACTTTCGAACAGCGGCACGCGCTGCACGTCGTTCCCGGCCGGCCGGTCGGGACCGATCGCCAGATCGACATCGCCGCTCGCGACCATCTCGACGACCTGCTCGACTGCGGCATCCCGGATACGCACGACGACCTTGGGGCGCAGCCCGGCGTAGTCGCGAATCGCCCGCGGCAACATGGCGCTCGCGATGACCATCGGGGCCGCCACGCGCACCAGGCCGGCGGCGCGGTTGCGCAGATCGGCCGCAGCGGCTTCGGCCAGACGCAGATGCTTGAGCACGGGCTCGATGGCGCCGAGAAACTCCTTGCCGGCCGCCGTCAGCGCGACGCGGCGCGTGCTGCGCTCGAACAATTTGAAGCCCGCGGACGACTCGAGCTCGACGACCAGTTGGCTCACCGCCGATGGCGTCAGCGCCAGGCGGTCGGCGGCCGCGGTGAAACTGAGCGTGTCGGCCACGGTCGTGAAAGCATCGAGTTGGCGCAGCGTGTAGCGAGGCAAGGACATGCTCCGATTATCCAGCTCGGCTAAGCAATCGCCTCGAAAGCATCGATTGTCTTCAAGGCCACGAAGCAGCAAACTTGCGGCCGCCACAACGAAAAAGAGACAACGCGATGCTCGACCGCGCAACACACAAGACGCTCGCCCGCGAACTGCACGAATCCGAACGCAGCCGCGTGCAGGTCGAGCATTTCTCCAAGCGCTACCCCACGATGGAGATTGCCGACAGCTACGCGATTCAGCGCGAGTGGGTCGCCCTCAAGCTGGCCGAAGGCCGCACCATCAAAGGCCACAAGATCGGCCTTACTTCGCGCGCGATGCAGGTGTCTTCGAACATCACCGAGCCGGACTACGGCGCGCTGCTCGACGACATGTTCTTTCGCGAAGGCGCCGACATTCCGGCCGCGCGTTTCATCCTGCCGCGCGTCGAAGTCGAGCTGGCCTTCATCCTGCAGCGCGACTTGCGCGGGCCCAATGTCAGCATCTTCGACGTGCTCGCCGCGACCGACTACGTGGTGCCGGCCATCGAGATCATCGACGCTCGCATCGAGCAGGCCGATCGCATCACCAAAGTGCCGCGCAAGGTGTTCGACACCATCGCAGACAACGCGGCCAACGCCGGCATCGTGATGGGCGGCCGACCGGTCAAGCCCGACGCGGTCGACCTGCGCTGGTGCGGCGCCCTGCTCTACAAAAATGGCGTCATCGAAGAGTCAGGCCTGGCGGCTGCCGTGCTCAACCATCCGGCCAACGGCATCGTCTGGCTCGTCAACAAACTGGCCGAGCACGACGAAGGTTTGAAGGCTGGCGAAGTCGTGCTCGCGGGCTCGTTCACGCGGCCGGTTGCAGCCGCGGCGGGCGATGTCTTTCACGCCGACTACGGCCCGCTCGGCGCCATCGCATTTCGATTCGTCTAAGCACACCATGACATCCATGATTCACGTCGCGGGCATCCACGTCTCGCCCGACCACTACATCGACGGCCAACGCGTCGCATCGACCGAAACCTTCGAGCTGCGCTCACCGATCGACCAGCGCGTGCTGGGCCACATCGGCGAGGGCAGCGACGCGCAAGTCGATACGGCGATTGCCGCAGCGAAGCGCGCGTTCCCCGCCTGGGCCGCACTCGGCGCCGAAGGCCGAAAGCCGATGCTCGACCGCTTCGCCGACGAGATCGGCAAGCGCGCCGACGCCTTCTGCACGCTCGAATCGAACGATGCCGGCGTGCTGCTGTCGCGCATGAAACACGGCGTGGTGCCGCGCGCGATGCTCAACATCCGCTGGTTCGCCGAGCACGCGCTGACATTGCAAGACCGGCCGATCGAGACCGAACAGGCAACGCACATCGTGCGGCACGATGCGGCGGGTGTCGTCGCCATCATCACGCCGTGGAACGCGCCGCTGATGCTTACCACCTGGAAGCTGGGCCCGGCACTGGCGGCGGGCAACACGGTTGTCGTCAAGCCGCCGGAATGGGCACCGCTCACCTGCTCGCTGCTGGCCGACGCGGCGCATGCAGCCGGCCTGCCGCCGGGCGTTCTCAACTTCGTGCAGGGCGCGGGCGCGACCACCGGCGCGCGGCTCGTGAGCGACCCGCGGCTGGCCCGCATTTCGTTCACCGGCTCGGTCGGTACGGCCAAGCAGATCGCGCAAGCAGCCGCCGCCAACCTCGTGCCGTGCAGCCTCGAGCTCGGCGGCAAGTCGCCCTTCATCGTGCTCGAAGACGCCGACCTCGATGGCGCTGCCGCGACCGGTGCGCTGATGTACCGCAACGCCGGTCAGGTGTGCCTCGCGGGCACGCGCTTTCTCGTGCATTCGAAGGTGGCGAGCGCATTCGTCTCGCGCATGCGGGCGCATGTCGAGCAGCTGACCGTCGGCGATCCGCGCGAGGATGCCACGGAGGTCGGCCCGATCATTCATCCGCGGCAGGTCGAGCGGGTGAAAGCGTTCGTCGAACGTGCTGTGGCCGGCGGCGCCGAACTGCTGTGGGGCGGCGCGATGCATTCGTTCGGCGCGCAGTATTTCCAGCCGACCATGCTCACCAACGTGAAGCAGGAATCGGAGATCGTGCAGAACGAAGTCTTTGGGCCGGTGCTCACGCTGCAGACCTTCGACAGCGACGACGAGGCCGTCGCGATGGCCAATGGAACCGACTACGGCCTGGGCGGTGTCTGCTACGGCGAGGTGTCGCATGCGACCGCCATCGCCACGCAGGTCGCGACCGGTTTCATCTGGGTCAACTCCTTCGGCATCCGCGATCTGGCGGCGCCGTTCGGCGGCATCAAGCGCTCTGGTGTCGGACGCGAAGGCGGCGACTGGAGCTTCGAATTTTTCTGCGACGTGAAAGACGTCGTCGTGCCGAAGAAGCCTTTCAAGGCCAGCTTCAGCCACCGCTGAAAGGAGAACGACATGGCACAGATCGTCGGCGCCGCACTGGTGTCGCACCACCCCGGACTGATGCAGGACGACGACTTCCGCGTGAAGATGGGCGACGGCGCGGATTCGGATTTGATCGCCGGCTACCAGCGCCTGCGCGACCGTATCGATGCGGTGCGGCCCGACACCTTCGTGCTGTTCGACACGCACTGGTTCACCACCGGCTACCACCTCGTCGACGGCAATGCGCACATGCATGGCACCTACACGTCCGACGAGATGCCCTGGTACCTGCACGGTCAGCACTACGACTACCGCGGATCGCCCGCGCTCGCCGGCCTGATCGAAGAAGTCGCTGTCGAACAAGGCGTGATGAGCAAGGCCATCTACGACGAAGCATTGCCGCGCCACTACGCGACCATCAACGTGGTCAACAAGCTGGTGCGGGGCGAGCGCGTGGTGTCGGTCAGCACTTGCCAGAACTGCCAGCCGCGCCACTACCTCGAATCGGGTCGCGTCATCGGCGAGGCGATTCGCCGCATGGGCGCCGACATCGGCGAGCGCGTCGTCTTGTTGGCTTCAGGCGCGCTGAGCCACAAGTTCAACGAGATCGACTGGGTGCAAAAGCACCCGCGGATGTACCACGAGAGCAACGTGTCGCGGCCATCGAACATCGAGGCCGACAAGGAAGCGATCGCGCTGCTGGCGCAAGGGCGGCACGACCGCATCCTCGACCAGTGGGACAGCAAATTTCGCCCGCTGCCGTGGGAAGGCTTCGGCGGCCACTACCTGCAGATGATCGGCGCGCTGGGCGGTGCCGATTGCCGCAGCAAGGGAGTCGCGCTGTCCGACTACGAAAACGCGCGCGGCACCGGCAACGTCCATATGTGGTTCGACATTGAGACCACGAAACAAGAGGCTTTGG
This sequence comes from Variovorax sp., assembly GCA_028292285.1. Taxonomy (GTDB): domain Bacteria; phylum Pseudomonadota; class Gammaproteobacteria; order Burkholderiales; family Burkholderiaceae_C; genus Variovorax. The sequence continues at coordinate 7,086 of JAQGMP010000092.1, forward strand.
CATGAGCAAGTACCTGCACGAATTCCCGTTCACCGAACTGCCGGCCGTGATGCGCGGCCCGCGCATCGAGCGCCGCCGTGTGCTGAGCCATGGCTCGCCGTACTGGGGCACGG
>JAQGMP010000148.1 GCA_028292285.1 Variovorax sp.
GGCGTGGCGACGCCCTTGCCGTAGACGATCTGCACGCGGCTCGCCGGCGTCAGCGTGCGGTTGCATTGCATCGTGACGAAGCGCAGCGGCTCCTTCTCGGCGGCCTTGTCCTGGCCGAAGGACTTGAGCAGGCCGGTGCGGTCCGCGCCTTCGATGAGCCGCACCGGCACGCGTTCCCCGACGCCATCGACCGCGCACCAGATGTTCTGGCGCACGCTGGCCAGCGTGGCCGGGCCGCTGAGTTCGAGCGCGAAGAGTTGCTGCTCGTCGATCTTTCCGTAGCCCGGCTGCACGTTGCGAACGAACGGGCCACCGCTGTTGAACTGGTAGCGCTCGGGGCCGGTCATATCCGCGCCCGTGCCCGACTTGAAATCGGCGATGCGCGTGACGGTGCAGCGCACGCCGGGAGGCAGGTCGTTCTCGAAGTCGTAGACCCATTGCTTTTCGCCGGTCCAGCGGCCGGTGCCCTTGCCGGCGGCCGCGTCGGTGCAACTCACGGCGAGCGGGGCCGGCGCCTTCGGGTCGCCGAACTTCACCGCGGGCTGATCGAACTTGGCGACGATCTGGCGCACGCGCGCCACCTCGCCCTGCGGCGTGAGGCTGGTGATCTGCAGCGCGTGGCTGGACAACGGCAACGTGGCCAGCAAGACGCCTGCGCTCAGCGCCAACGTGGAAAGCAATCGGTTCACTAGGTTCCTCCTCCGGATCGGGGAGGAGCGTAGCCGATTTGCAGGGCAATTCCCTTCGGCACCGACCGGCCACATGGCCAGTGGCGGCCGATGCATTCAGGTCGATTCATACAATCGAAGCGACCAATGAAACGCTTCTGGGAAATCGACGCACTGCGCGGGCTCATGCTCGTGCTGATGACCGTCACCCACTTGCCGACGCGGCTCACCGATCCGCTCGGCCAGCCCTTCGGATTCGTCTCGGCGGCGGAAGGCTTCGTGCTGCTGTCGGCCTTCGTGTCGGGCCTGGTGTACAGCCGCATCGGCCACAGCCAGGGCGTGGAGCCGATGCGGCGCGCCTTCTGGAAGCGTGCGCTCAAGGTCTATCTGAGCCAGGCGGCGACGCTGCTCTTTTTGTTCTTCGTCATCACGGCGGTGAGCCTGCGCATCGACCAGGTGGCGGTGAAGAATCTCGTCTCGTTCTACCTCGCGCATCCGCATCAAGGGCTGATCTACAGCCTGCTGCTGATCTACGAGCCGGCACTGCTCGACATCCTGCCGATGTACATCTTTTTCATGCTGCTGAGCCCCTGGGTCATGGCGTTCGGCCTGCGCCACGGCTGGCTGGGCGTGATGGCGATGAGCGCCGCGCTCTGGGTGCTGGCGCAGTTCGGGCTGAGCGAATGGATCTACGCCATCACCGTGCACTGGACCGGCTTGCCGGTGCCGTTCCAGGAGATGGGCGCGTTCACCACCTTCGGCTGGCTGTTCCTGTGGTTCACGGGCTTGTGGCTCGGCGCCAGCCGCAATGCGCCCGACGCGAAGCCGCTGCGCTTTCCGGCATGGCTGGTGTCGCTCGCGGCGGTGGTCGCGCTCTACGGTCTGGTGTGGCGCCACTTCGGCGAGCACGGGCAGGCGCCTTTCGGCGGCGACATCGAACTCAATCTGCTGTTCGACAAATGGCAGCTCGGTCCGCTGCGGCTGGTCGACCTGGCCGCGCTGGGCATCCTTGCGGTGCGCTTCGGGCCGGCCATCATCGAACGATTGCCGCGCTTTCGATGGCTCGAGCAGATGGGCTCGGCGTCGTTGCCGGTGTTCTGTGCGCACCTGGTCGCAGTGCTCACGGTGCTGGCCTTCTATGGCGACAGCCAGACCGCGCGGCCCTGGTGGGGCGATGCCTTGCTGCTGGTCGCCGTGTTCGGCTGGCTCTATGCAGTGGCGTGGGCGGTGCTGCGCCGGGACAAGCGAAGCGCGGCAGTCAGCGAGCCGGTCAACGGGCCGGTCAGCGCACCGGTGCCACTTCCATCGGCAGCTTCGGCAGCATCGAGCTTGCCGAAGCCGGCGGCACCAGATGCGAAGCGATGAGCGACTGCCACAGCGCATAGCCGCTGGCGTTCATGTGCAGCAGGTCGGCTCGAAAGAGCTCGGCGCGCGGCCGCCCGTCCGGCCCTAGCATGGGCGTGAACACGTCGACGTAGTCGCTGTTGGTCAGCGTGCGCAGATAGGCCGAAACGATGTTGTTGGTCTCGCGGATCTGCGGCATGACTTTCTCGCGCGACGGGCTGGGCTTGACCGACACGAAGGTGATGCGCGCATCCGGCGCCTCGGCCCGCACCGCGTTGGCAAAGCGCGCAAAGCTGTGCAGCACCTGCAGCGGCGTGTGGCCTTCGATCAGGTCGTTGTCGCCGGCGTAGACCACCACCTGCCGCGGCCGGTATTGTCCGACGAGCTGGTGCGCGAGCACGCTGCACTCGGCCAATGTCGAGCCGCCGACGCCGCGCTGAATCACGCCGGGCACCTGCGAGAAGTCCTGCGCCAGATGCGGCCACAGGCGGATGGTCGAGCTGCCGACGAACACCACACCCTCGGTCGGCGGCATGCGCTCGCGATCGGCCGCGGCGAGGGCGTCGAGTTCCGGGCGCCAGCGTGCATGCGCGGCCACGGCTTGCGCGGCCGTGGCCTGTTCGGCAGACGCGATGGCTGCATCGGCAGCGGCTGCATCCGCGATGGCCCTGTTGGTGGCACTGGCGGCTGGATTTGCCGCGGGCTGCGCGTGAAGGCCCGACGCTCCCGGCGAAAGCCCGAGCAAGAGCCCGAGCAGAAGCCCGGGCAGGAGCGGAGAGGCGAGCGGCAACCAACGCCCGGTCAAGCGCATCGCGTCACAGCATTTTCTCGATCAGCGCACCCTTGAACAGCACCGGCCCGGTCGGGCCGCTGCCGGCCGGCGCGCCGCCTCGGGGTTCCAGGCTGATCGCCAGTGCCGGCACGGCACGCATTTCCGACGCGGAGGCGGCGAGCTTCAGGGCCGGCTGGTCGCCCAGCACGCCGAGCGAGCGCGGCGCGCCGCCCGGTGGCAAGGCCCACAGTTGCAACGAGTGGTCGGCGGCCGTCTGGTAGTCGCCGACCCGCTGCAGCACCAGTTGCCGGTTCTTCGGGTCGAAGGTGACCAGCATCGACGCGGCCGACTTGTCGTCCTGCAGCACGGCGACGTACTGCACCGTCGGCGCATTCCGCAGCTCGTCGCGCAGCCCGATGCCGACCACCACCGCCAGCACCGTTGCCAATGCGCCGGCGGCCGCGGCACCGCGCCACAGTGCGAGGCTGCGCAGCCAGCCGACCGGACCCGCCGGGACCGCGGCAGGCGCAGCCCGTTGCCGTTGCATGGCCTGCTCGCTCTGCTCGGCCTCGATCATGTTTCGGATGCGCGTCCACACCGCCGGGTCGGGTGTCACCGAGGCTTGCAGTTCGGTCATGCTGGACAGGCGGCTCTGCCACACGAGCGCCGCGGCGCGCACCGGCGCCTGCTCGCGTGCGATCGATTCGAAGCGGCGCCGGGCGCCACCGCGCAGCGTGCCGAGTGCATGACTCGCTGCCAGCAGTTCGAGCAGTTCCGGATGCGAAGAAAGGTTCATGGAGAAGTCCCTGTGCGTCTGCTGCGTTGGCTTCAGGCAAAGCGGCCCATGCAGACGCGCAGCTTCTCGAGGCCGCGGCGAATCCAGGTTTTGACGGTGCCGAGCGGCAACTTGAGCTGCTCGGCCATTTCACTGTGGCTCAGATCGCGCAGGTAAGCCAGGCTCACCACTTCGCGCTGCCGGCCTTCGAGCTGGCTCAAACACTGATGCAAGGCCCACGCCTGCTCACTGGCGTCGGCCGTCGCCGACGGATCCGGGGCATCCGATTTCATGGTGTCGGCCATCACTTCGTCGAACTCCTGCGTGAGCTGGGCGCGGTCCGCCGTGCGCTTGCGCAGCAGGTCGAGCGCGCGGCTGCGCACGATCAACCCCATCCAGGCCATCGGCGGGCTCAGCGTGGCGCGGTAGTCGCCGGCAACCCGCCAGATCGTCATGAAAGCCTCCTGCACCACGTCTTCGGCCCACTCGCGCTGCCGCACCACGCGCAACGCGAGCCCGAAGAGCTTGGGAGCGGTGCGGTCATACAGAAGGCGCAATGCCGTTTCGTCGCGCAGGCCGACACGGTCGATCAACGCCATCAGTTCGGCGTCGGGGCTGGGTGCTGTCATTCGCGAATTGTCGAACATCGGGTGGCATACAGAGGGTACGGGCGAGTCGGCCCGTCGGATTCAGCCTGCAACCGGCCGGCTGCAGCGCTTTGCATGCTACGCAGCGATCACCCTCGCCGGCGTCAGCGCAGAGCGCGTCTCAGCCCAGCCGTGCGCGATGCCGCGCGATCTGCGCCCGCACCTGCACCGGCGCCGTGCCGCCGAGCGTGTTGCGCGCATTGAGCGAGCCGCGCAGGCTCAGCACGTCGTACACGTCTTTTTCGATGTTCGGGTTGAACTGCTGCAGCACGGTGAGCGGCAGCTCCGACAGGTCGACCTTGTGCGAGATCGCCGCCTTGACTGCGTGCGCCACGGTTTCGTGCGCATCGCGAAAGGGCAGGCCCTTCTTCACCAGGTAGTCGGCGAGGTCGGTCGCGGTGGCGTAGCCGCGCAGGGCGGCGGCTTCCATGGCCTCGGGCTTGACGGTGATACCGCCGATCATCTCGGCAAAGATGCGCAGCGTGTCTTTGAGCGTGTCGACGGTGTCGAACAGCGGCTCCTTGTCTTCCTGGTTGTCCTTGTTGTAGGCCAGCGGCTGGCCCTTCATCAAGGTGATGAGCGCCATCAGGTGGCCGACCACGCGGCCGGTCTTGCCGCGCGCCAGTTCGGGCACGTCCGGGTTTTTCTTCTGCGGCATGATCGATGAGCCGGTCGTGAAGCGGTCGGCAATCTGGATGAAGCCGAAGTTCTGGCTCATCCACAAGATCAGCTCTTCGCTCATGCGGCTGATGTGCACCATGCACAGGCTGGCGGCGGCGGTGAATTCGATCGCGAAGTCGCGGTCGCTCACCGCGTCGAGGCTGTTCTGGCAGACGTTGGCGTTGCCGGCCTCGTCGACCATGCCGAGCGTCCTCGCGACCCTCTCGCGGTCCAGCGGGTAGCTGGTGCCGGCCAGCGCGGCGGCGCCCAGCGGCAGCCAGTTGACGCGTTTGCGCACATCGAGCATGCGGGCAGCGTCGCGGGCGAACATCTCGACGTAGGCCAGCATGTGGTGGCCGAAGCTCACCGGTTGGGCCACCTGCAGGTGGGTAAAGCCGGGCAGGATGACCTCGATGTTCTTGTCGGCAATGTCGACCAGCGCCCTCTGCAGGTCGATCAAAAGCGCGCCGATCAGGTCGATTTCGCCGCGCAGCCACAGGCGTACATCCGTCGCGACCTGGTCGTTGCGGCTGCGGCCGGTGTGCAGGCGCTTGCCGGCGTCTCCGACCAGCTGCGTCAGGCGCGCTTCGATGTTCAGGTGCACGTCTTCGAGGTCGAGTTTCCACTCGAAAGCGCCGGATTCGATCTCGGCACGAATCTGCGTCATCCCGCCTTCAATCGAGGCGTGGTCCTGCGCGCCGATGATCTTTTGAGCGGCGAGCATGGCTGCATGCGCCAGAGAACCTTGTATGTCGGCCTCCCACATCCGCTTGTCGAAAAACACGCTGGAGGTGTAGCGCTTCACCAGGTCGCTCATGGGTTCGGAGAACAGAGCCGACCAGGCTTCGGATTTCTTGTCGAGTTGGTTTTGGGTCATACGGGCCTGTCGAGGGGCGTGCCGGAAGGCAATAATGGGCAAGTCACCCAACGTTTCTGCGATGCGCAACCCGCCGATTTTATCGGGCACCACCCCCAAATCCGCAGCGGCAACGCTGATGAAGCTGCGTGCGTCCGCGACGGCCGCGACGGCTTCGCGTGGTGGCGCTGCGCTGTTCGACGCCTGCCAG
>JAQGMP010000168.1 GCA_028292285.1 Variovorax sp.
AGACGCATCTGTACGGCGACTGCGCCTACTCCTCGCAAGAGACGCTGATCCACTCGAAGGCGCCCGGCGCCAAGGATTGCACCAACCAACGGGTGATTCCCGGCAGTGCGATCGAGGGCCTGGAGAGGATCGTGAACCGGTTGAAGTCCAAGGTGCGCTCGCGCGTGGAGCATGTGTTCGCGGTTGTGAAGCGGCTTTGGGGGTTCAACAAAGTGCGCTACCGGGGCTTGTCCAAGAACGCCACGCGCGCGTTTGTGGTCACGGGGTTGGCGAACATCTATCTGGCGCGCAAGCACCTCATGGGATGAGTACGCCTGCGTGGCGCACAACAAGCGCCGCTGGGGTGCGAAGAGCGGCGATTCCCTTCGGCTCAGTGCGATTCAAGGGGCCCGACAGTTAAATGAAGAGCCAATGGCGCGAGTGCCGCTGAAATCGCTGGCTTGTTCAGCATTGCCTTAAGCAAGGCCACAAATGTTCATTGCTCTACTCAGTCGCATATGCGGCATTTTTCCTGCGCAGTCGATGGACGGGTCATCGCCAACCGCAACGCCTGCCCCATTGACTCTTTTGCAATGCGTCGAAGAAGACCTCGACAAAGATGCATGGATGGTTGGCGGATGTTGCGGAATCTACGTCTTGAAGCGTGATGAGCCCACTGATTACTACACAGCGACCGTATGGATGTTGGTACTGAGCACGGCGCTGCTGACTGCGGGAGCCGTGTGCACTTATTCATTTAGTTGAACTCGCTTTTTTTCGGTAGCCCGCGATAAGGGCTGCTTATCGGAAGTCATCGTTGATCGGTGAATTACGCGCCACAATTCGTGAGCCGCGCTTTGTGGCTTCGCGATTTCCTACGGCCTTGACCGCTATTTGCGGCGAACGCCTGCCGTGATCTGGCATGGCTAACTTGGCTTGATATCTGCCTTCTGCACGATCATCTTCCACCGCTCCATGTCGGAGCGAATAACCTCGCCGAACTGCTGAGGCGTGCCGCCTGCCGCGGCCACATCGTCGGCTGCTAACCGAGTCGCCATCTCGGGACTTCGAAGGATGGCGTTGACTTCGGTGTTGAGCTTGGAGACGACCTGCGCCGGCACGCCCTTCGGCGCGACAAGGCCATGCCAGAGGTCGGCCTGAAATCCGGAGATGCCTTGTTCGGCAAAGGTCGGCACGTTTGGCATGGACGGCAAGCGCGCGGGTGCCGCCACTGCGAGCGCGCGCACCTTGCCTGACTTGGCAAGCGCAGCGACCGCGCTGGTACCGACCAGGATGAACTGGATCTGACCGCCCGCCAGATCGATCAGCGACGCCGACGTCCCCTTGTATGGCACGTGGTTCAACTTGATGCCGGCGACCGAAGCGAAGTACTCCGTGCTCAGGTGCGCAAGACCGCCGACGCCGGAGCTTCCATAGGCCATGACACCGGGCTCCTGCTTCGCCTTGGCGATCAGCTCGGCGAGCGACTTGAACGTCGCGCTGGGGCCGACCGCCAGCACGACCGGCTCCCGCGTGAACTGCACGATCGGCTGTATGGCGGCGAGCGAGTCGAACGATGGCTTGTTGACGATGGCGTTGCCGGCATAGCTGCCCGAGATCACCAGCAGCGTGTAGCCCTCGGCCGGCTCGCGCAGGGCAGCCTCGGCGCCCAGGTTGCCGCCCGCGCCGGGCTTGTTGTCGATCAGGATGGTGTAGCCATAGCGCTCGTTGAGCTTCTGCGCGATCAGGCGAGCCATCGTGTCCGAGCCGCCACCGGGGGCGAACGGAACGACCATGCGTACCGGCTTGGCGGGGTAGGCAGCAGACTGGGCGAAGGCAGGCACGCACAAGGCGGCACCGCTGGCGAGGACAAGGCGACGGGTGATGTTCATGAAGCTTCTTGGTAAACGTCTAACGAGTACAGAGGTCGAGCGACTGGTGCAGCGTCGTCAAAGCTCGACATCGAGCAGGCGCACGTATTGCTGGCCACCGTGCATGTCCCTTTCCAGGCTGCCGCCCTGCGGCTTGCTGCGTGCGTAAGAGATCTTGAGCACGCAGAGGTCGGGCACCGGAAAGTGTTTGACCAGGGCCGCATCGACACCGTAGAGCGCGCCGATCGCTGCAGGCTGCAGTTGCGGAGCCTGCGCATATCTATCGAACGCCGCCTGATCGTGGAACGACAGGTCGAGCGTGATCCAGAAAGGGCCGGCGTTCTTGGAACGAACGTGGCGACATACGTCGCTGACCTTAGGCATGCGTGGCACCTCCGGCTTGAACCATGACCGTGCGAACCAGCTCGGCCGGGTGCGATACATGCACTACATGGTTGAGCTTGAACTCGAAGACCTGGCCGCGCTCGATCTCCGCCGGCGAGAAAGGAAAGGCGTAGCTCGGCAACTCGACATCTTGATTCAACGGCAGATGGAACACCCACGGGTTGCAGGTCTTGGCGATCTGCGTTGCAAGTTCCTGAGTGGCGGCCGTGGCAACGAACAGCAGTCCGATCTCGCGCGGTGGCGGCGCCGCGTCTTCGACGCCGAGGCCGCTCACCGCATTCCATCCATAGGGGCGCAGCGAGATCTCAAAAACTCCGGCGTCATCGCCCATCGTGGCCATGACGCGTTGCGTCAACACGTCCTGCATCTTGGCGACGAAGCGGTCGATGTTCGCCAACACGGCACGGTCTTGAATGCCGACCAGGATGAGCGTCTGGTAACCCGTGCCAACGGCGCCTTCGAGCTTCATCGTGTAGGGCCTGGGCAAGAACCTGGAGCCAGTCACTTGCACGATGCGATCGTCGACCGCGGTGTACTGTGCATCGCTCACGTCGAGCACGCCACCGGGCTCGTGCAGCAAGAACGGATCGGCGTTTTCATAGAGCATGTGGGCCGACACGGTGCGTGGCGTGCATCGGCTCGCCGAACTGATGGGCTCGATCTCGAACGCCTCCTTGCCGACTCGAATCATGACCCCGCTCTCGCGCGGATTCGTCGTGCACAACGCACCGCACTCCGCGATCTTTCCGGCGTGCCATGCCGGCCCGGCACCCGCGCCGCGCAGCAACGGCAGCGCTGCAAGCACCGCGGTGTCGGTGGTCCGCCCACCGAGAACGATGTCGGCGCCGGCTTTTAGCGCCGCCATGTAAGGCTCCGGCCCCATGAGCGCAACGATGTGATCGCACTGCTCGAACAATTCGGGCTCGGCCGTGGTCATGGGCGGCAACGGATCGATGTCGCCCGAAGCGGCGCGTGCACGCATCGAGGCTGGCGCCTGCTCGGAGTACAACAAGGCGATGCGCGGGTTCAGCCCCTGCTCTCTCGCGATCTCCAGGGCGATGTCGCGCGTCCAGTTCAATGCTGCATCCGAGCCTGAAGTGCCGCACGAGCCGATCAGCAATGGAATGCGCGCCGCGGCCTGCGCCTTCATCAGCATGACAAGCTCTGCCTTGATCGCGGCGCGCGAATACTTGGGTCGCCCGGTGGCGAGATAGGCGGGGCCGCTGTCGGTCGAGCCGGCATCGCACGCGATGGCATGTGCGCCGGCAGCGATACCCGCGACCACGTCGGCCTCTTTCATGCCGACACCGAGCGCGCCGGTCGGTACGAAGATGTTGACGGTGTCCTGAAGGCGATGGTGCATGGTACGAAATGGAACTGCAGGATCTGGTCGGATTGTCGACAAAGACATTGCTTTGTCGACACTGCCAGTTTCCAATGCGCCCTCCTTTTTGTCAACACATCTTTTGCTTTGTCTACAATCAAGCGCCCTGCCAAATAAAGATGAACAGCCCGCCTATCCTCGAATTGCAAGCGCCCGCGTCCGTGGCGGAACTCGCCCGGCAGATCCAGCTAATGATCTTCAAGGGCGAGCTGGCCCCGGGCGACAAGCTCGGCGAGCAGGTCCTGGCCGATCGATTCGGCACCGGGCGCGGCCCGTTGCGTGAGGCCATACGGACGTTGGAAGGACGTCGCATCCTCGAGCGCATTCCCAATGCTGGCGTGCGAGTCGTCAAGCTGTCTGTCGACGATCTCGAACAGATCCTGATGACGCGTGAAGCTCTCGAAGGCATGGCTTGCCGGCTGGCCGCCGAAAACATGACGCTGCGTGAAGTGAAAGACCTGCGCGCTTGCCTTGCGACCAACGCTAAGCTGATGACCAAGGAAGGCTTAGGCGCTGTCTTTCGCGATGGCAGCCAGGACAACGATTTCCACTCCCGCCTCGTCAAGGGCAGTCGGAACGTGTGGCTCGCCAATTTCTTGTGTGGCGACCTCTATGCCTTGCTACAGGTCTACCGCATGAAGTCCGCGCGAACCGGCGATCGGCTCAGCGCGGCACATGACGAGCACTTGGAGATATTGGACGCGGTGCAGGCGCGCGATCCGGATGAGGCGGAGTTGCGAATGCGAGCGCACATACAGCGTGGCCGCGAACGTCTACTGGACGAGGCGAATTCACAAGGACAGACCAGATAGCGCAGAACCGGCGAGTCAATCACGCCTCAAAGAAAAAGACCGTTGAATCTTGATTTGTAAGTCGAGCGGTCGAGTCCCTCAGGGTCCGCCACCCGCGCCTGTCCGATTCCGCCCAAATGGCGCTTTTGGGATGGTCTGACGCCGCGCTCGCCACGAGATGTTCTCTCTCACCGCGGGCAACTCAACCCTGATCATTCGAGGGGTTCAGGCTTCGGCCTGCCCCCCGTTCAGCGCTAAGGTGTTCAAGACGGTCGGACAGAGCCGCGGTTTGTGGGAGCAAAGTTGTTATGTCGCACTCCAGCAAAGTTCAAATGTCGCAAAGTTGGCTGCCCCGAGCTCCGAGGCATGGCCATGGCGACACCTCCTGTGACGGTCGACTATCCCTGTTTGCACGTGGCCGCAGTCGCGGCGAGATGGTGTCCAGTCACAAAGGTCGAACAACGACGATGTTCGAGCGCGATTTCGTGGCGCGGCGTGAGCACATAGCCCCACCGGGGAGATGCGAACTCATGCTCGGAGATTCCTTCAGCTTTTAAGCAACCGCAAAATTCACAGTTCTGTCTTTAGGCGGGCAACCACTGCGCCGATAGCCCGCTCATTGCGTTTGTAGTACGACCACTTTCCGCTTCGTTTGACGGTGACCAGACCAATGCGAGCGAGGTCCGTCAGGTACTTGGATGTTGTCGAGAAAGCCAGGCCCTGGCCAGCCTGTATCGATGACACGCAGACGCCATCCAATACAGGATCACCCTCGTCCTGCGGGGGAAAGCTGTTCCGAGGCGACTTGAGTTTGCGAAGAATCTCCATCCGCTGCACATTGGCCAGAACGTCGAGAATCTGGATGAGGGGGACCTGTTCTTTGTTCATCAGTCAACGTCGGTTCACCGCTTGACGCGCGGATTTTGTTAGATCAAAGGCAAAGTGACTCTAGCATCTTCCCGAAATAGGGAACCGCCAACGCAGGTCAGGCTTGTTAGGTTTCATCCCGTCACACAGGCGGCACTGCCCGAGGGTCTGTTGCGA
>JAQGMP010000435.1 GCA_028292285.1 Variovorax sp.
GATGGAACCCGGCGCCGAACTGCCCGACCACGAGCACGCGCTGATGGAACAGACCTATGTCATGGAGGGCCGGCTGGTGGACCGTGAAGGCCCCGAGTCCGGACTCGAAGTCGGACCCGGCGAGTTCGTCTACAGGCCGTCGGGCAGCCGGCATTCCGCCTACACCCCTGAAGGCGGCTTGATGCTCGCCATTTTTCAGGTGCCGAACAAGTTCTACGAGTCCGGCGGAAAGATCGTCGACCTGGTCGGCGACGAGTGGGGCGCCAAGTGGGGCCATGTCGCCGGCTAGGTGCCACCCGCCGACGCGCTCGATCGAATCGCAGAAGTAAACAAAAAAGCAGGAGACAAAAAAATGGACAGCACAGCATTGCACAAGGACGAATGGTCGACGGCCGAGCCCGAAGCACGCGGCCTCTTCGGTTGGTACAAGGAACTCGGCGGCAAGGAGCGAAAGACCTTCTGGGCCTGCTTCGGCGGCTGGTCGCTCGACTCGATGGACGTCAATCTCTACAGCTTCGTGATCCCGACCTTGATCGGGCTCTGGGGCATGACGCGCGGCGACGCCGGACTGCTGGCCACGGCCGCGCTGCTGTCGTCGGCCCTCGGCGGCTGGGTCACGGGCATCCTGGCCGATCGCGTCGGCCGTGTTCGCACCTTGCAGATCACGGTGCTCTGGTTCGCCGTCTTCACGGCATTGAGCGCATTCACCAATTCGTACTCGCAACTGATGGTGGTGCGCGTGCTGCAGGGCTTCGGCTTCGGCGGCGAGTGGGCCGCGGGTGCCTTGCTGATCGGTGAAATCATCCGTGCCAAACACCGCGGCAAGGGCAACGGCGTGGTCCACAGTGGTTGGGCGATCGGCTGGGGCGCCGCCGCACTCCTGTACACCTTTTTGTTTTCGGTGATGCCGCCTGAAATCGCCTGGCGCGCGCTGTTCGCGGTGGGCATCGTGCCGGCATTTTTCGTCTTCTTCCTGCGGCGCTTCATCGAAGAACCCAAGAGCTTTGTCGAGTTGCAGGCACGCTATGCAAAAGGCGCCAAACGTACCAGCGCCCTGGAGATTTTCAAGGGCGGTTACTTGCGAATCACGGTGCTGGCGTCTTTGCTGGCGATCGGTGCCCAGGGGGGCTTCTACGCGATCATGGTGTGGCTGCCGACGTATCTCAAGACAGCGCGCGGCCTCTCGGTGCTGAACACCGGCGGCTACCTGATGGTGGTCATCGTGGCCTCGTTTCTGGGCTACGTGGTCAGCGCCTACGTGACCGACATCATCGGCCGCCGCAAGTGCTTCTACCTGTTCGCGGTGTGCTCGGTGCTGACAGTTTTGGCGTATACCTTCTTGCCCATCAGTAACACGGCAATGCTGTTCCTCGGCTTTCCGCTGGGCTTCTTCGCGTCGGGCATCTACAGCCCCATCGGCGCCTTCTTCAACGAGCTGTATCCCACCGAAATCCGCGGTTCCGGCGTCGGCTTTTGCTTCAACTTCGGACGCGCAGTCGGTGCACTCTTTCCGGCCCTGGTCGGCACACTGAGCGCCACCATTCCGCTCGGCGAGGCTATCGGCATTTTTGCCGTCGGCGCCTACGGAATGATCGTCGTTGCAGCGGCGCTGTTGCCGGAAACGGTGGGACAGCAGCTTCGAACGGCTGCTACGGCAGCGCCCTGACCCCGTCGAGCGGGAGCCAACGGCCGGGATCGCGACAAAGCCTTTCGGTAGAGCCTACGATACGCGCCTCACGGCGCCGACCTGCGTGCCATGAACAAGAATTAATGATCGGAGAGAGTCATGGTGCTTAAGGAAATATCAGGGGTGCGTATCCCCGACAGCAAAATCGCGCGCGAGCTGACGCAGCTCATTCGGGATACCGAAGGCGATTTGCTCTTTCATCACTCGGTCCGGGTCTATTGCTGGGGCGTCTTGACGGGGAACAGGACGGGATTGAAATTCGACCCCGAACTGCTTTACGCGGCCTCGATGTTTCACGACATTGGCCTCACCGCACGCTACGAAGGTAGCCAGCTACGCTTTGAAGTGGACGGCGCAAACGCCGCGCGTGATTTTCTTCGGGGGCACGGCATCTCCGAAAGCGACATCGAGACGGTGTGGAACGCCGTCGCGCTCCACACGACGCCTGGCATACCGCAATTCATGCGTCCGGAGATCGCGCTGGTTCAGGCGGGCGCCGGCATGGATGTGGCGGGCCGCGGCTACGACCAATTTACCGAAGCGCAGCGCGAAGCCGTTATCGCCGCTTTCCCCCGAGAAACCGACTTCAAGCATGGAATCATCGACGCCTTCTATCAGGGCATGAAGCACCGGCCCGACAGCACCTTTGGCACTTTCAACGACGACGTTCTGGCGCTCAAGGATCCGCACTTTCGGCGGGTCGATATATGCAGCGTCATCCTTGCTTCAAGCTGGAATGGCCGGGATGTCGCAACAGGCTGTTCATCTGCTCACGACGGGGGAAGCTGCGGTCGGTGACCGGTTGAAGAACTGGCTGAGCGGGAACCAATTTCTTCGGCCAGCAAGCGGTACTGGCCCACCTGCGGTGGCGGCACGGCCCGCGGCACTACCTGCAGGGCAGGGCCGATAGAGGCCCTCGGCGGTTGGCCACTCAGGCCGAATGCTTCCATCGGTTGCGAGATCGATGCGAAGGCATTTCATTCAAGCGCCAGAATCTGACCGCCGAACCTGCGGTATTCCCGAAGCTTTCGGGAAGCCTTCGGATAATCGACGGTGCAGCGCAGCGCGCACCTTTTCGGGTGTGCCAGCGGGCACGATAGAAAGATCGGCATATTTTTCTACTTCAGATCAATAGTTATGCAAATTATGAAAATTGCCACCTGGAACGTAAATTCCCTGACCGCTCGCTTGCAGCATGTGCTCGACTGGCTTGCTGCCAACCCCGTCGACGTGCTCTGCTTGCAAGAGCTCAAGATGAGCGACGACAAGTTCCCGCTCGACGTGCTCAAGGCCGCGGGCTACGAGGCGGCGGTGTTCGGCCAGAAGACATACAACGGCGTCGCCATCCTCAGCCGCTTGCCGATGGGCGGTGTGGTCAAGAACATCGGCGGCTTTGCTGACGAGCATTCGCGCGTGATCAGCGCCACGCTCGACACGCCGCTCGGCGAGGTGCGTGTCGTCAACGGCTACTTCGTCAATGGCCAGGCGCCGGGCAGCGACAAGTTCGCCTACAAGATGCGCTGGCTCGATGGTTTGCGCGACTGGCTTCGCGCGGAGTTGGCCGCGCATCCGAAGCTGGTGCTGCTCGGCGACTTCAACATCGTGCTGGAAGACCGCGACAGTTTCGATCCCGTCGGTCTGGCCGAAACCATTCATCACACGACCGAAGAGCGCGACCATTTCAAGGCCTTGCTGGCGCTCGGATTGACCGACAGTTTTCGGCTTTTCGATCAGCCCGACAAGAGCTACTCGTGGTGGGACTACCGCATGCTGGGCTACCAGAAGAACCGCGGTTTGCGCATCGACCACATCCTGATCAGCCAACCGCTGGTACCGCTGGCAAAGGGATGCACGATCGATCGGGTGCCGCGCAAATGGGAGAAGCCGAGCGACCATGCGCCGGTGACGCTCGAACTGGGTAGCTGAAACCGATGCTGAAACCCATGCGTTTCGCTCGCTTTCCTTCAGGCCTCGTCCTGTTGCTCGCGCTGTCGTGCCTGCTCGCCGGCTGCGGTCTCTTCAAGTCGGAGGAGAAAGAAGCGGCCAAAGAGCCGGCCGCACCGGCTTCCGAAAAAGCAGCGGAAGCCAAGTCGAACGTGCCGACCGTTCGCCTCATCACGCAGCAAACGCCGGTCGTCAAAACGTACCGCAAGACCGCCGCCGCGCACATTTACAAGATGTACCCGAAGCGCATCTACAAGGGCAAGATTCCGCCACTGGTGTACGCAGTGGTGGTAGTCGAAACCGATGTCGACGCGAGCGGCAAGGTGCTGAACGTTTTCTACAGCCGCGTGCCGAGCCACGCGCCCGAAGTGCCGCCGAAGATCGCCGAACTCATCAAGGAAGCGTCGCCCTTGCCGAACCCCGGCAAGCTCGGTGCGCACACTTACGTCGAGACCTGGCTATGGGACAAGGGTGGCAACTTCCAGCTCGATTCGCTGACGCTTGGCCAGCGTTCCCGATAGGCAGCCGCGCCGATATCGGCAACGACCGCCGCTGGCATCACTCGATGCCGAGTTCCTGAATCTTGCGCGTGATCGTGTTGCGCCCAATGCCGAGCTTCTGCGCGGCCTCGATGCGGCGGCCACGCGTGTTGGCCAGCGCCGTAAGAATGAGTCGTGACTCGAAGCGTTTCGACAGCACGTCCCACACGTCGTTGCGGCCGGCTTCGAGCAAGGCTTGCGCCTCGCCTTCCAGACCAGTTTCCCAGCCGGCCGAACCCGATGGCGTCGATGCCTCGGTCATGGCAGTCAACACCGCGGGGGTCGCTACGGCGATCTGCTCGGGCAAATGCGAAGGCGCTGCTGCCGTGGCGGGGGCATGGGTGGCCGCCTCGACTGGCACCACGGCCAGCACTTCGGGCGGCAGGTCCTTGGTCTCGACCAGCTGGGCCGGCGCCATCACCGTCAGCCAGTGGCAGATGTTTTCGAGCTGGCGAACGTTGCCCGGAAACGCGAAGGTGGCGAGCTGCGTCAGCGCCGCATCCGAGATGCGTTTGGGCTCGACGCCAAGTTGCTTGGCGCTCTGCTGCAAGAAGTGGCGGGTGAGCGCGGGCACGTCTTCACCCCGCTCGCGCAACGCCGGCAACCGCAAACGGATCACGTTGAGCCGGTGAAACAGGTCTTCGCGAAAGCCGCCGATCTTGACGCGCTGTTCGAGGTCTTGATGGGTCGCCGCGATCACGCGCACGTTCGCCTTGACCGAGTTGTGGCCGCCGACGCGATAGAAGTGCCCGTCGCTCAGCACGCGCAGCAAACGCGTCTGCAAGTCGAAGGGCATGTCCCCGATTTCGTCGAGAAACAGCGTGCCGCCCTCGGCTTGTTCGAAGCGGCCGCGGCGCATGGTCTGCGCGCCGGTGAAGGCGCCGCGCTCATGGCCGAACAGTTCGCTCTCCAGCAAATCCTTCGGGATGGCGGCGGTGTTGATCGCCACGAATGGTCCATTGGTGCGCGGCGAATGTTTGTGCAGCGCGCGCGCCACCAGCTCTTTGCCCGAACCCGATTCACCGGTGATCAGCACCGTGACATTGCTCTGCGACAACCGGCCGATGGCGCGGAACACGTCCTGCATGGCAGGCGCCTGGCCCAACATTTCCGGCGCGGCCGCCATGCGTTCTTCGGCCACTTCTTCGCGCTGGCTTTCGTCGACCGCACGGCGGATCAACTCGACCGCGCGCGGCAGGTCGAACGGCTTTGGCAGGTATTCGAAAGCGCCGCCCTGGAACGCCGAGACGGCGCTGTCGAGGTCGGAAAACGCGGTCATGATGATGACCGGCAGGCCGGGGTGCTTGGCCTTGATCTTGTCGAGCAGGTCGAGCCCGGAACCGCCGGGCATGCGGATGTCGCTCACCAGAACTTGCGGGCCCTGCGTTTCGTCGTCGGCTGCCAGATCGAGTGCGGCGAGCACTTCGCGGGTGTTGGTGAAGCTGCGGGTCGGCAGGTCTTCGCGCAGTAGCGCTTTTTCCAGCACGAAGCGGATTGATTGATCATCATCCACTATCCAGATCGGCTTCATGCAGCTCCTTGTTGCTTGGCTGCTAGGGCAGCGGTATCAGTATCTTGAAATCGGTCCGTCCCGGAACGCTGTCGCACTCGATCACGCCATGATGCTGCTGCACAAAGGTTTGCGCCAGCGTCAATCCCAGCCCTGTCCCGCCTTCCCTGCCCGACACCAGCGGGTAGAAAATGCGGTCCTTGATCGTGTCCGGTACACCCGGTCCGTTGTCGATGACATGCAATTCCAATGCCAGTCGATACCACTGCTTGTTGAAGATAACCTGACGGGCGATCCGCGTCTTGAAAGTGATGCGCGCATCGCCGGCCGCGCGGCGCTCGACCAGCGCCTGCGCGGCGTTGTGGACGATGTTGAGCGTGGCCTGGATCAGCTGCTCGCGGTCGCCACGGAACTCGGGGATCGACACGTCGAAGTCGCGCTCGATGTGCAG
>JAQGMP010000238.1 GCA_028292285.1 Variovorax sp.
CGCCGAGCGCACCGGGGCCAATCAGAAGACCCCGATCTTCCTGGCGCACGGCGAGCAGGACGGCGTGGTCCCGATGTCGCGCGCCGTGATGTCGCGCGACGCGCTGGTCGCGCTGGGCTATGCGGTCGAATGGCACAGCTACCCGATGGAACATTCAGTCTGCATGGAAGAAATTGCGGACATCAACGCCTTCTTGCTGCGCGTTCTGCAGGACGAAGAAAACACGGGAGACACGCCATGATTCTGGTCATCGGCCGCGCCACCGCCAAGCCCGGCACCCTGGCCGAGATGCAGCGCATCAGCGTCGAGCACGTGCTGCGCTCGCGGGCCGAGCCCGGCTGCATTTCGCATGAGGTGTCGACCGATGTACAGACGCCGCTGCGCCTGACCTTCGTCGAGCGCTGGGCCGACATGGCGGCGCTCCAGATGCACTTTCGGGTGGATGCGTCGCGCACCTTCGGCAAGGCGCTGGCCGCGATGGCCGACGGCACGCCCGACATGGCGGTGTACCAGTCGGACGAAATCGATCCGCGCACCGGCCGGGCGCCTGCCTGAATCACCATTGAACGGCCATGGCCCCGGTCGAGCAGCGGCGGCGCGGCCGTGCTACCTTCCAGCCCCACCAACGAGGGGCATAACTATATGAGCAGCACATTGCAGAAGCGTTTGGCTTCGCTTTCACCGGGGCGCCTGAAGGGCATGCGCCGCGGCATCGAGAAAGAAAGCTTGCGTTCTGCGGCCGACGGCGCGCTGGCTTTGACCCCGCATCCGCTGGCGCTCGGTTCTGCGCTCACGCACCCGCACATCACCACCGATTTCAGCGAATCGCAGGTCGAGCTCATCACCGGCGTGCATGGCGATGTCGATGCGGCACTCGACGAGCTGACCCGCGTTCACCAGTTCACCTACCGCGTGCTCGATGCCGCCGGCGACGAGCGCCTGTGGGTGTCGAGCATGCCGTGCGGCCTTCCGACCGACGAGACCATTCCGATCGGGCGTTACGGCTCATCGAACGTGGGGCGCGCCAAGAGCGTCTACCGGAT
Source organism: Variovorax sp. (assembly GCA_028292285.1). Classification (GTDB taxonomy): domain Bacteria; phylum Pseudomonadota; class Gammaproteobacteria; order Burkholderiales; family Burkholderiaceae_C; genus Variovorax. The sequence continues at coordinate 1,044 of JAQGMP010000238.1, forward strand.
GGGGCTGAGCCATCGATACGGGCGGCGCATGCAGACGATTTCGGGCATCCACTACAACTGGTCGCTGCCCGGTGTCGGAAGCGACCAGTACTTCGGGCTGATCCGCAATTTCAGGCGCCACGCATTCCTGTTGCTGTACCTCTTCGGCGCGTCGCCGGCGCTGTGCAGCAGCTTCGTGGCCGGCCGGCCGCACGAGCTTCAGCCGCTGGGCGAGGGTAGCGTGCACATGCCCCATGGCACGTCGCTGCGCATGGGTCCGCTCGGCTACCAGAGCGACGCGCAGGCGTCGCTGGCGGTGAGCTACAACAGCCTCGATGGTTATGGCGCGTCGCTGCAAGACGCGCTGACGCGTCCGTGGCCGGCCTATCAGGCCATCGGCATCCAGAACCTCGGCGGCGACTACAACCAGCTCGCCACCAGCCTGCTGCAGATCGAAAACGAGTTCTACGGCACCATCCGGCCCAAGCGGGTGATCTACCCCGGCGAGCGCCCGCTGCATGCGCTGCGCGAGCGCGGTGTCGAATACGTCGAGGTGCGGCTGATGGACCTCGACCCTTTCGAGCCGGTCGGCATCAATGCGCAGACCATGCGCTTTATTGACGTGTTCTTGCTGCACTGCCTCTTGAGCGACAGCCCCGACGACACGCCGCAAGAAATTGCGGAGCTGGCGCACAACCAGCACCTGACGGCAGCGCGCGGCCGCGAGCCGGGGCTCACCCTGCAACGCGGCGGCCGCGAAGTTCCGCTGGTGGAGTGGGGCGCGGAACTGGTGGCGCAGTGCCTGCCGATTGCCGCGGCGCTCGATGCGGTGCATGGCGACACCTTGCACAGCGACGCCGTGCACGCGGCGGCCGCTGCCCTGCAAAACCCCGGCAGCCTGCCGTCGGCACGCGTGCTGGCCGCCATGAAAGCGTCGCACGGCGATTCGTTCACGGGCTTCGTGCGGGCGCAATCCGAAGCGACGCGCGTCGACTTGCTCGCCTTGCCCTGGACGGCGGAACAGCAGGCGGCGTTCGAGCGCATGACGCAGACCTCGATCGAAGAACAAAAGCGCATCGAAGCAGCCGACACCTTGCCTTTCGAGATCTACCGCGAGCAATACGTGTCGCCGGCGCGGCTCGGCCTGCGCGGCCGCACTGCCGTGACGGCCTGACCCGGGACGGGCGGCAGCATTGCACGGCCCATGGCGGTGCGCGGTAGGCGCCGACCTACTTGCATTGGCCTGCATGGCTCACCTTCGTGGTGCGAGGGGCCCGCATGATGGTTCCGTGCTGCCGCGCTTCTCCCATGCTTTCCCAAACACAGACGCCATTTGCCGATCCCATGACTTTCAAGACCTATCTGGTCGAAGACAGCCCGGTGATACGGGACAACCTTGTCGGGTTTCTCGAAGACATCGCCCATGCCGAAGTCGTTGCCCATGCCAGCACCGAAAACGAGGCGGTTGCCTGGCTCAAGACACATCATGACCAGTGGGACGTCGCGATCATCGACCTGTTTCTCGAACAGGGAAACGGCCTGGAAGTGGTGGGCGCTTGCCGCGACCGCTCCGCCGGGCAGAAGGTCGTGGTGCTGACCAACTACGCCACCCCGGCGATGCGTGCACGGGCCAAGGCCCTCGGCGCCGATGCATTTTTCGACAAGTCCGCCGAGATCGACGAGTTGGTCGAGTACTGCGAACAGCTCGGCACCGCGCGGCGCTAGGTCGCAGGCACGCCTGCAGACGGCTGCGTGTCTCCGCGGTGCGCCGTGCGGAGACCGCTCTTGCGGTAAAAACCATTCCGTTATCGACAATGGAAACCGACGCATGAGCAGCAACAGCAATATCAGCAAGATCGACTTCAGCGGCCGCGTGGCCATCGTGACCGGCGCGGGCGGCGGCCTCGGCCGCCAGCACGCATTGGCACTCGCCCAGCGCGGCGCCAAAGTGCTCGTCAACGACCTCGGCGGCGCACTCGATGGGGCCGGCGGTTCCACCAGCGCCGCGCAGAAGGTGGTTGATGAAATCAGGGCCGCGGGCGGCGAAGCCATTGCCAACGGTGCCTCGGTCACCGACTTCGATGCGGTGCAGGCGATGGTGCAGCAAGCCATGGATGCATGGGGCCGCGTCGACATCCTCGTCAACAACGCCGGCATCCTGCGCGACAAGAGCTTCAGCAAGATGGAGCTCGCAGATTTCAAGCTGGTCGTCGACGTGCATCTGATGGGCGCCGTGCATTGCAGCAAGGCCGTGTGGGCCATCATGAACGCGCAGAAGTACGGCCGCATCGTGATGACGACTTCATCGTCGGGCCTGTATGGCAACTTCGGGCAGAGCAACTACGGCGCGGCCAAGATGGCGCTGGTCGGCCTTATGCAAACGCTGAGCATCGAAGGGGCCAAGAACGACATCCGCGTGAATTGCCTGGCACCGACAGCCGCCACACGCATGACCGAAGGCCTGATGTCGAAAGAAGTGCTCGACGCGCTGAAGCCCGAAGGCGTGGTGCCGGCGATGCTGGTGCTGGCAGCGCAAGACGCGCCCACGCGCACCATCCTTTGCGCGGGTGCCGGTACCTTCGAGGCCGCTCATATCACGCTCACCGGCGGCGCTTTCATCGGGATCGGCGGCGACGCGCCGGAGCAGTTGGCCGCGCGCCTTGGCGAAGTGACCGAGCGCGCCGGCGAGATCGTGCCGCAGAGCGGTTCGGCGCAGGGCACAAACGAAGTCGGCAAGGCGCTGGCGGCGCGCTAGCTCGGCGGCAGTCGCCGACGGGCGCCGGATCGGACTGCGCTGCGGATTATTCCGGTATCAGGCTGTCGTCCTTGCGGATGGAGTCATGATCGCGGTGGCTGTTCAGGCGGCCGAGCGTGCTGTCGAGCAAGCGCTTGAGTTTGCCGACAGCGCCGCGAAACGCTTCGTCCATGGTGTTGCCATGCTGCGTGACCGCGAGCGGCTGGTGATGCGCCAGGCGGGCCTCCATGACGCAGCACTTGTCGTCCGCGCCGGCCTTGCCGTGGTTCTCGTCGCTCAGGTGGATTTCGACGCGTGTCACGTCTTCGACGAAACGACTCAGGTGTTGCCTGATTTCGGTGTCGGCCCAGCGTTCCAGCGTTTCCTTGTTCTCGATGCCATTGCTTGTGTTGACCTGAATTTGCATGCTGTGTCTCTCTGGATAAACGAGTCACCACTGTGCGCCTAAAACCGACGGTCCTGCGTAGGCCTCGGGGCACATCACAATTGGTCACTTCCGATTCACGCCACGGGCGCTGCTTGCGCACCGAGAAAGAAGTTATTTCCCATGGCCATCCAGTGGTTTCCCGGCCATATGCATTTGACGCAAAAGGCCATTGCCGAACGCGTCAAGGACACCGACGTCGTCATCGAATTGCTCGACGCCCGCTTGCCCGCGTCCAGCGCCAACCCGATGCTGTCGCAGCTCACGTCGTCGCGGCCCACGCTCAAGGTGCTCAACAAGCAGGATCTGGCCGACCCGGCACGCACCGTGCAATGGCTCGCGCACTTCAACGCGCAGCCCGCGACGCGCGCCATCGGCCTCGATGCGAGCCAGAGCACGCCGGCGCAACAACTGGTCAAGGCATGCCATGAGCTCGCGCCGAATCGCGGTGGCTTGGCCAAGCCGATGCGCGTGCTGATCTGCGGCATCCCCAACGTCGGCAAGTCGACCCTCATCAACACGCTCACCGGCAGCAAGAAGGCCAAGACCGGCGACGAGGCGGGCATCACCAAGCTGGAGCAGCGCATCACCTTGGCCGACGACTTCTATCTGTACGACACGCCGGGCATGCTGTGGCCCAGAATAATCGTGGCCAAGAGCGGCTACAACCTGGCCGCCAGCGGCGCCATCGGCCGCAACGCGTTCGATGACGAAGAGGTCGCGCTCGAACTGCTGGCTTACCTCAAGACGCACTATCCGGCGGCCGTCGCGACCCGCTTCAAGCTCGACATGCAAGCGCCCGACATCGCGGCCATGAAAGACGAAGACCTGCTCGAAGCCATCGCGCGCAAACGCGGTGCGATTTTGGGCAAGGGCCGCGTCAATTTGCAGAAGGCATCGGAGATCGTGATGCATGAATTCCGCGCCGGCAACTTCGGCCGCATCACGCTGGAGACACCCGAAGAGTTCGCGCAGTGGCTGGCGGCCGGCCAGCAACTCGATGCCGAGCGCCAGATGAAGAAAGAGGCACGCGGAAACAAGCGCGGCGGCTCTGGCAGTGCGCCTGGCGTCGACGTACCCGCCGAATCGAACTGACCCGATCGGGTCGGCCGCGACTACATCGGCCGTCATCGCGGGATGACAACGGACGTGTGACGTGCGACCACGATGGTGCTTCCAACCCAGGCATCACCAAGGAGCACACCATGGCCGAAGACATCTCTTCCCGCGACACCGTCGACGTCAACACCGTCGACCTTCACAACAACCGCGATCCGCTCACCGGCGCTCCCGGCGCGCACCCGGTGGGCACAGGCGTCGGCGCAACGGGCGGCGCCATTGCCGGCGCCGCGGTCGGCGCGATCGGCGGCCCGATCGGTGCGGCCATCGGGCTGGCAGCCGGCGCAATAGCGGGCGGCCTGGGCGGCAAGGCCGTCGCCGAGAACGTCAATCCGACGGTCGAGGACGCGCACTGGCGCGACAACTACGAAAACGAGCCCTACTACCAGGCCGGCTTTGGCTACGACGACTACCGCCCGGCTTACGAGCTCGGCTGGTCGAGCCGCGCCACACGCGACACCGCCTTCGACGAACTCGAACCCGGCCTGGGTGCCGACTGGACGAACCGCCGCGGCACATCGACGCTCGACTGGCCTCAAGCCCGCGATGCCACCCGCGCGGCGTGGCATCGCGCCGACCGCACCTACTTTGCCGATGACCGCGAAATGGCTGATCTGTCAGGCGTTTCGGGTGCCTCGACTGCGTCGAACAGGTCCGATGCCGGGCAGCCTTCCTATGCCGACGCGCTCGCCAACGATGAAGTGGTCGACGTCCTGAACGACTTGCTCGAAATCTCCCGCGATGGCGAGTACGGCTTCAGGGCGCTGGCCGACGACGTCAAGGCATCGTCGCAGTTGAAGCAGATATTCGGCGAGCGCGCCGCGCAGTGCCGCATCGCCGCCACCGAGCTGATGGCAATGATCTCGCAGTACGGCGGTACGCCTGCCGATGGCGGCACCGCCGGCGGCGCCGTGCACCGCGGCTGGGTGCATGTGAAGGCGGCCGTCGGTGCCAACGGCGAAGAGTCGATGCTCGACGAATGCGAGCGGGGCGAAGACGCGGCTGTGGCGGCGTACCGCAAGGCGCTGAAGGAGAACCTGCCCATCGACGTGCTCACGCTGGTGCAGCGGCAAGCCGACGGTGCACAGCGCAATCACGACCAGATCAAGATGCTCCGCGACGAAAGCCGCGAGCGTGGATGGGTCAGCTGAAGACGAGACCGGCCGAGACTCGGGCTGTGAGAGGCTTCAGCGCTCCTGCAGCCGGGCTTCTTTGGGGTAGCTGATGGTGTAGTCGGCCGCCACGCTCAGGCTCCTGCCGGCATCGAGGTCCGCGCTCCACATCGCCATGCCGGGCTGCTTGTTCCATGCAAGTTCGCCCGGCTGCGGCGTGAAGCGGGCGGCCACGCGGACCTGTTCGTCGACAGAGACCGGCGATGCTTCGATCACCTGTACGGCGATCGGCTGTGTGTGGCGGTTCTCGATCACATAGCCGCGCTGAATCTTGCGTTCGGCGCGGGTGCCGACGAAGCCGCCGCTGCCCTGGCTGTCGCGCTCGGGCTCGACCTGCACGCGCACGAGCTCGTCACGCCCGAACGAGAGCGTCAGGCGCGCGTCGCCGGCGGTCGGCCACTGGCCATTGCCGACGAATGCGCCGTCGCGGTACAGCTGCATCGGGCCGGTCGGCCAGACGCCGGGAGGACGCTCGAGCTCGGCAACGAGAAACGCGCTGGCATCGACACGCGGGCTGGTCCGCACGGCCACCTTGGCAACGTCTTCGTGCTGGCCGAGCGCCATGGCGACGCGCTGGCCGTTCGATGGCACGTCGATGGTTTGCGCCACATTGAATTCGGTCGAAAAGCTGCCGTCGAAAACGCCAACGTCGAACAGCGGCGCGTCTTGCAGCATTTGCCGCTTTGCCAGCATGGCGGACGCGACCGGCGCCGGGGCGCTCGCCGGGTAGCGCACGGCTTCGCTGGCGAGCGCACGCGGCGGTGGCGGCTCGACGCCGATGCGCCAGGACGGTGGCAGGCGGCCGCTCGTGTCGCGCCGCGGTTGACCGGTCGAGAGCACCAGCTTCACGCCGCGCCAGTCTTCTCCGGTGGCCTGCGCCACCAGCGCCTGGCGCTCGATGCGCACCTTGCGCGTGGCCGTGTCGAGCAGCGCGCGGTAAGCGGGCGTCCAGCCTGGTCCGGCGACCTGGTAGCCGAGCCTGACGTCGGCATCGGCGCTGGCCGCGAGGTTGACCGTGACCGTCACCACGTTGGCGCCATCGCCGCCCTGGGCTCGCTCCCGCTCGGCCACCAGCGGACGGAGCTGGCGGTCGACATCGGATTTCTGGCGTTCGATCAGATGCTGCTTTTGCAAAGCGTCCTGGCCGGTGCGGCGCATCGCGTCGACAACGGAAACGAGGTTCCTGGCGTCCAGGGCGGCGCGCTTGCCGCCCGCATCCTCGCCACCGCCTGACAGGCCCTTGAGATAGCCCGTGACCAGGCCGAGCGCATCGGTCTCGGCCTGCAACGATGCCTTGCGGTCTTCCAGTGCGCGGATGCGTGCGTCGAGCGCATTGCCACTGCAACGCGCCGACAGTGCACGCGGCTCGGTGAGCACCGATGTTTCTCCGATGCGGACGGCGGCATCGGCCGAGACCTGCAGGCTCTGCACGTCGAGTGCAGCGGGCAGGCAAGCGAAGGTGATCGTCCTGCTGCCGGCCACGACGCGGGCGACGCGCTCGATGGTGGCGCTGCCGGGATAGACCTTGACCTGGGTGATGCGGGAGCTCGGGCCGGCCTCGAATCCGAGCGTCGAAGCGGCAGACGGATCGGCCATGGAGGCCGGCGGCGCGACCCGCATTGCATGGGCCTGCGCTTGAACGCCGAGGGCGAGCAGCAAAAGCAAAGAAGGAAGCGAGGGCATGGCGTGGCTTTCGGAGAAGTGAGTGATCGACTTCTGCTGATACGTCCGGCCGCGTTCAGCGGGGTTAAGTCACAGCAAGCCGACCCGCATGCGGTCAGGGTCGTTGCCGGCGTGGTTTACCTTTAGATACACTCGTTATCTATTTGCTCGTTCTTCAAAAATGCCTTCCGACTCCCCTCGGTCGATGCGCCGGCTGGTCCGAAGCGCGCTCCTTTTCATCGGTTTGTTCGCAGTGGTTTGGGTGGCCCTCAACTTCGCCCACCAGAAGTTGCGCTACGTGCAGGCCGGCTCGGATCTGGTGCTCGAAGAAAAGTACGACAAGCTGTCGAAGCAGGCGCTTTTTCCGGGCCAGGAAAAATACCGCGTCATCGCGCTGGGCAACAGCAAGACCCTGAGCAGCTTCAAGCCGGACGTGTTCGATGCGGCCTTTCCGGGCGATGTGCGGTCGTACAACTTCGGCCTGCCGGGCGAGTCGCAGTTCCTTCCGGTCCTGCAATCGATTCTGGCGAGCGGAAACCGTCCGACGCACCTGCTGCTTCAGCTGCCCTGGGCGCCCCCCGACGCCGCTGCCAAACAAGTGCCGCTGCTGAAGGACGACAACCGCATCCTGATGGCGCTGATTCCGTTTCGGCGCTTCTTTCGCGACCTGACGTTGTTCGTGTTTCAGTCGTTGCGCAGCGGCGTCGGCGCGGAATGGGCGCGCATCAAGGGCGAAATCGCCTCGGTGGAAACGAATCGGGGCTGGTACTTCATCAGCGGACAAAGCCGCTATCCGAACGGCCAGCTGCCCGCTGACTTTTCGCTGGCTTCGGACAACGCGCAGGCCAAGCCGGTGCGCGCGCTGGCTCCTGCGGGCGACGACTACGCCACGCTGCTGGCGCTCGCCAAACAGTACGGCTTCAGGGTGGTGCTCGTGCCTTGGTCGGCCCGCACCGGCGAGTACGCGCCGGCCGATGACGGTGGCCTGAAAGTCGTCTCGCAAGCGCCTTACATCGCAGAGCGCGGACCGAACTACTGGCTGTATCCGCCGCCGTCGTTTTCCGACCCGGTGCACATGAATTCGGGCGGCGCCGAGGCCTACACGAAGCGCCTCGCGGCCTTCCTCAAAGACGCCGGGGAGTTGAAGTAATGCTGTTCAATTCCTTCGAGTTCTTCGCGTTCTTCGCCGCGTTTTTGCTCGTTTACTTTGCCAGCCCGTTCCGCTATCGGCCATGGATCTTGCTGGTCGCGAGCTACGTGTTCTACATGAGCTGGGAGCCGAAATTCGTGCTGCTGTTGCTGCTCACGACGCTGGTCGATTTTTCGACCGCGCTGGTCATGGCCAACAGCGGCAAGCCGCACGTTCGCAAGCTCGCGATGGTGACCGCGCTCACGCTCAACTTCGGCATTTTGATCGTGCTGAAGTACGGCAGGTTCCTGGTGGAAAACGTCGAGGCGGTGGCGCATTCGGCCGGCATGGGCGGGCACTGGAACTTCGTGCAGTTCGTGCTCCCGGTGGGCATTTCCTTTTACACGTTCCAGTCGGTCGGATACACGCTCGACGTGTACTTCAAGCGCACGCCGGCCGAGCGAAATTTGCTGACCTACGCACAGTACGTGGCGTTTTTTCCGCAGCTGGTGGCAGGGCCGATCGAGCGCGCCAGCCACATGATCGCGCAGTTCAAGGCGCGCCATTACTTCAAGGCAGAGAACGTTTCGCCGGCGTTGTGGCTGATCGGCTGGGGCCTCTTCAAGAAGATGTGCGTGGCCGACCAGATCGCGCCGTTCGTGAATGCGATCTACACCGACCCCGGCAACTATTCAGGCAGCTACACGCTGTTGGCGACGGTGCTGTTCGCCATCCAGATCTACTGCGATTTCTCGGGCTACTCGACCATCGCGCGGGGCGTGGCCAAGCTGTTCGACTTCGAGCTGATGATCAACTTCAGGCAGCCTTATTTTTCGCGTTCGCTCTCCGAGTTCTGGGGCCGCTGGCACATCTCGCTCTCGACATGGTTTCGGGACTATCTGTACAAGCCGCTCGGCGGCAGCCGCGGCACGCACTCGAACACGCTGCGCAACGTGCTGATCGTGTTCGTCATCAGCGGCATCTGGCATGGCGCGTCATGGTGCTTCGCCGTGTGGGGCTTGTTGCATGGCATGGGCCTGGTGGTCGAGCGCATCGTCCGCTGGAACGGGCTCGACACGCTCGGCGGCGATGGCCGCGCGGCGCGCTTTGCCCGCGGCGCTTTCGGCTGGGTCGCGACCATGCTCGTGGTGCTCGTCGGCTGGGTCTTTTTTCGCGCAGGCACGCTGGGCGATGCATGGACCGTGCTCAAGAGCTTTCACCACCTCACGGCGCTCGACTACGGCACCTTCAAGGTGCTCGGCTTCGCCAGCTTCGAGATCCTGCTGGCGGCGCTGTTCATTCCCTTCACGTTCATCGTCGAATGGGTCGTGAGCAAGGACCGCTACCAGGACATCGACGAACTCGTCGGCCCGCGCATGGCGATCGTGCTGGGTGTGGCGCTGACCTACGTGATCCTGCTGTTCGGCGTGTTCGGCCGGCGCGAGTTCATCTACTTCCAGTTCTGAGTCGCGCTGAGCCAGGGCGGTGCCGCGGTGGGCCCAGACCTCAAGGCACGCGCACGAACCTCTGTGCGCGCTTGCCGGTGTCGACTTCGCCGGCGTAGAGATTGCCTTTCGAGTCGATCGCCATGTCGTGCACCCAGTGGAATTCGCCGGCGTAGCGTCCTGGCCGGCCGAGTGTCGACACGACTTCGCCAGTTTCGCGCAGCAAAGTCGACACCTGGTTGTTGCGGCCATCGGCCATGAACAGAAAGCGTTGCTGCGGGTCGCGCGAAATCACGATGTCCCATACCGAGCCGTTGCCCGCGGTGGCCGGCGACACCGAGAACTGCTTGACGTAGGTTCCGTCTTTTTTGAACACCTGCACGCGGTTGTTGAGCCGGTCGCACACGTACACGAGCCCGTCGCGCGCCACGCGTGCGCAGTGCACGGGGCTGCCGAATTGTTCGAGCTGGGCGGCGGTCGGCGGTGCGGTGCGCCGGCCGGTCGGGTTGTCGACGGCCGCCGGCGGTTTGCCGTAGGCACCCCAATGCCGCTTGTAGGCGCCGGTGTCGGCATCGAACACGATCACGCGGTTGTTGTAGTAGCCGTCGGCCACGTAGACCTCATGCGTGCCGGCGTCGACCTCGACGCCCGCCGGCCGGCCGAGCCGCGTGGTGTCGGCGCTGCCGGTCTGCGGGCCGACCTTGCCGATCTGCAGGACGAACTTGCCGTCGCGCGTGAACTTGATGATCTGGCCGTCGTTCTCGCCGTTGCCGGTGACCCAGACAAAGCCTTGCGCATCGACATGGATGCCGTGCTCGTTTTGCGGCCAGTTGTAGCCGGCGCCCGGTCCGCCCCAGGAGCGCAGCAGGTTGCCTGCGGCATCGAACTCCAGCACCGGCGGCGCGGCCTTGCAGCAGGTCGATTGCGGCGGGCTGAGCGAGGCGCCGCGCTCGTCTTCGGTCAGGCTGCCGGGGCGCTGCAGCACCCAGATGTGGTCGTCGGCATCGGTGGCGATGCCGCTCACCTGGCCCAGGATCCAGTTGTTGGGCAGCGGCTTCGGCCAGGCCGCATCGACCTTGAAAGCCGGTGCCGCCGCGGCGCTGCCGAAGTAAGACGTCGAAGAAGATGCGCAGCCACCCATCGAGAGCAAGACGGCGGACGACAGGCCCAAAAACATCAGACGAAAGAGGTTGGTAGCAGGACGCTGGTGCTTTTTCATGTTCGGTTGTCTCCGTTATTTTTATGAAAAAGGGCAGGGCCGATGCCCGTGCCCGGTGATGCGCAGAAAATCGGTATCAATCTTTCAGTTTGATCTTTCCTTCGCGGACGTAGCGGTCGTATTCGTCGCGCGGAATGGCGGTCAGGCCGCCCGTGTTGTCGCCTGCGTCCCAGCTGATGGTCGCGCTGTCGGCGGCCAGGTCGATTTCGACCAGCCCTTCGGGGATCGTCAGCGGCACGCCGTCGCCGGGCGTATAGGTCACATGGCCTTGAATGGTGGCGTGTTGCGTCATGGGTTCTCCTGGGTTCTCCATAGGGTGTTCCGTATGGCTTCTCTGGCAATCATTACATGCAATCGTGACGCTACGGCATGTCAGCGGATGGCGGATTCGAGTGCACAACGCGGACCGGCGGCAAACCACCGCGGCCGCTGCTGCAGCCCTTGGCGAACTTCCGCAAACTTGGGCAAACTCGGCGCATGACCTCCACCCCACCTCCAGTTCTCGAAGTCGTTCAAGGCGACCTTTCTGCTTACCGCCAGGGCAATACGGGCGTCGACTACGTTCACCGTTTCGAGTCGGGCAAGCCCGGCCCGCACGTGCTCATCAACGCGCTCACGCATGGCAACGAAATCTGCGGCATGGTCGCCGTCAAGCAGTTGCTGGACGCCGGTGTGCGGCCGAAGATCGGCACGCTCACGCTGAGCTTCGCGCACGTCGAGGCGTACAACGCGTTCGATCCGTCGAAGCCTTTCGAGAACCGGCAGATCGTGCACAACCTCAACCGCATCTGGTCCGACGAATTGCTGAGCGGCACCGAAGACAGCCCCGAGCTGCGCCGCGCCCGCGCACTGCGCCCCGTCGTGGCGGCGGCCGACCACATCCTCGACATTCACTCGACCAGCCAGGACGTCGTGCCCTTCTGGGTCTACCCGGATTTCGCCCGCAACGCCGATGCGGCGCTTGCCATCGGACTGCCGTCGGTCCATCTGGTGATGCCCAACGGCCTCGGCTCCGGCACGCCGCTGATCCAGCACGGGCTGCACGCCGGCGCCGACGCACCGGGCGCCGCGATGGTGGCCGAATGCGGCCAGCATTTCATGCAGAAGACAGCCGACGTCGCGGTCGAAGTGACGGCACGTTTCCTGGCGTACTTCGGCATCGTCGACCGCAAGGGTCCGCCGCCGGTGCCCGCTGCCCAGCGCCGCTTCGAACTGCTCGAAACGCGCATGATCATGACCGACCAGTTCGCCTTCACGCGGCCGCTCATCGGCTTCGAAACCTTTGCCAAGGGCGAACTCATCGCGACCGATGGCGACGCGATCGAAATTCGTTCGCCGTGCGACGACTGCACCGTGTTCATGCCGACACGCGCGCCCATCGTCGGGCGCGAGGCGGTGTATTTGACCAAGCCGATCGCCTGAGCCGATGAGCCGCGCGCGCCGGGCCGGCGTGGCCTTCGTCTTCTTGTGGTTCGCGCTCGGCGGCATCGCGCATTTCGTCGCGACCAGCACCGAGATGCGCATCGTGCCGCCGTGGATTCCGTGGCCGCGCGCCGCGGTGCTCATCAGCGGCGTGTTCGAGCTGCTGGGCGCTGCCGGTTTGCTGTGGCAGCCGACGCGCCGTGCCGCCGGCATCGGGCTTTTTCTGCTGACGCTGGCCGTCACGCCGGCCCACTTCTACATGCTGCAGCGGCCCGAACTGTTTCCGTCGATTCCGTACTGGGCGCTGATCTTGCGGCTGCCGATCCAGGTCGCGCTGCTGGCCCTTATCGCGTGGAGTACCGCGGTGCCACGCACGCCGATCGCGTCCACGCCGGACGGATCGGCAATGCGCTGACTCCGCAGCTTCAGGCCGGCGTGCCGCCGTAAGCCACGGCGAGCAACGCGGCCTGCTGCTCGGGCGTGCGCAGGGCGATCAGCTTGAGCAGCGCCGTGCCGTCTTGCGCCTGAATGCCGTTCTCCTTGGCAAAGGCCAGGGCGTCGGGCGTGAAGGTCGAGCTGGTGACATAGCTGCCGTGCTCGAGCTGGTTCGCCCTCATCACAGCGAGGAAGTCGCGCAGCTCTCTGAGGCCCACCGGCTTGGACGGCCAGTACTTGCACTGCACGATGCGCGGTGCATCCATGCGCCTGGACTGCAGCCACAGGTCGACGCCGCCTTGTTCGCCGTGCGATTTGGCATGCGTCGCAAAGCCGACCTGCGCAAAGAAAGCTTCGCACAGCGCCTCGAAGCGCCGCCAGTCGATGGTGGCGAGCACCGCGGCGCTCCACGCTTGCTCACGCTGCTGCACGGGCGTGGCAGCAGGCATGTGCAGCGAGTAGAGCGACTGAGCGCTGGGGGTGTGCGTGGAGGGCGCGGGATAGGTTTCCTCGAATTCGAGGACCGGCTCGCGTTTGAAAAGCGAAGACGAATCCGCCGATCGGCCCGCACCATTGCCCGCTGCATCGCCGGCGTAGCCACCCGCTATTTCCTCCGGCGCATTTCCGCGCCGCGCCGTGTAGTGCAAACCCAACAGCGCCGCGCCCAAAATCAACGCGGCCCAGCCCGCCGGGCGCAGCGCCTGCTCGAAGCCCTCGGCGATCGAGCCGTGGACGAAGGCCGGAATCACAGTCAGCAAGACGACGCCGGCGACCAGTGTCATCAGGCCCGTCCCCAATAGCGCATTGCTCGTGCGAGCCCGGATGACCGGAATGGCGGGGCTGGCGCGATCGTCTGTAATTTGCGTTGTCATGACCGGCGGTGCTTTCGTAAATATGGCTGCGCGCCGACTTTATGAGGCAAAACGGCCTACAGCGCAATGCAGACACATGAATGTCGCTACCAAAAACAAGGCGACGGCGCACGCGAAGCATTTCACGAACGAGCGATTTAAAGGTCGGTCGCCTGCAAGCGGGCGGCCAGCAGCGCGGGAAATCGCGCGAACCAGACCGCATTGGCGGGCGAGGGATGCGGCAGCGGCGCGAGCACCAGTTCGCGCGACGCTTCGCCATGGCGGTAGCCGATCGACAGCGTCGTGCTGTAGCGGTCGTCGCGCTGCCAGAACGCATCGAGCGCCTTGGCCACTTCAGGCGCTTGACCCATGCCGAACCAGAAGAAGGCCTCGCGACCGAGCACGATGACCAGGCGGCCGCGCCACGCATTCATCAGCAGATCCGCCATCAACGGCTGAAAGCGCCGCTTGACCGCCATCGACCACGCCTTGTTACCGACTGGCTTGTACGGCACGGTGTTGAGCCAGAACACCTCGGCACCGGCCGCAACGGATTCATCGAACGAAGGCGCCTCGGCATTGGCACCGAAGCGGCGGCGATGCAGGCCGGCACGCACGAGCTGCCCGCCGCGCCCGACGAAGGCCACGCCATGTTCGACTTCCGTGCGGCCGGGATCGCGGCCGAAGATGCAGAGCGGCGCGTTCGGCGGCCCCAGGCCGATGATCGGGTCGCGCCAGTCGCGCCCATGTTCAGCGTAGGCGGCGACGTCGATGCTGTCGATGAGTTCGGCCTCGCGGCGAAATGCATGGCGCTGCGCGGTGGACAACGCGAAGGTGCGTGCGGCCAAGGTCTTACGCAGCGGAAGCAGACACGAACAGCGCGGGGTCGACCATCGCGCGGTTGAGCATCACCGACCAGTGCAGGTGCGGCCCGGTCACGCGGCCGGTCGCGCCGACGGCGGCGAAGTGCTCGCCGGTCTTCAGCACGTCGCCGGGCTTCACGTCGATCGCGCTCAGGTGGCAGTACATCGTGAGCAAGCCGCCGCCGTGGTCGAGCCACACCGTGTTGCCATTGAAGAAGTAGTCGCCGGTGTCGACGATGCGGCCCGGCAGCGGCGCCAGCACCGGCGTGCCGGTGCCGGCCGCGATGTCCCTGCCGCTGTGCGGATTGCGCGATTGCCCGTTGAACACGCGGCGCAGCCCGAAAGAGCTGGAGCGCCGGCCCGGCACCGGCACGCGCATGTGCAGCGACGCGGCCTGCGGCAAGGGTTCGGTGAAGGTCGCCATGACGGTCGCGAGGTGATCGCGCTCGCGCTCAT
>JAQGMP010000278.1 GCA_028292285.1 Variovorax sp.
TCGACGAAGCCGATCACTGAAGCCAGCGCCGTGCCCTTGACCACCTGAACCAGAAAGCCGACCGTGGGCGCCGTGGCGATCTTCACGGCCTGCGGCAACACCACGTGGCGCATCTGCTCGCCGAAGGTCAGCGCGAGACTGCTCGAGGCCTCCCACTGGCCTTTGGGAATCGAGGCCACGCAGCCGCGCCAGATTTCAGTGAGATAGGCACTGGTGTAGAGCGTGAGCGCGAGCGCCGCCGCCGTCCATGCCGACACGTCGATGCCGAACAACGCGATGCCGAAGTAGGCGAGGAACAACTGCATCAGCAGCGGCGTGCCTTGAAAGACCTGCACGTAGGTCGTGATGGCACGGCCCAGCTTCTTGCCCGCACGCAGCCGCAGCCACAGCAGCAAACCGCCCACCACGCCACCGCCGACGAAAGCGATGATCGACAGCACCACGGTCCATCGCAATGCCATGAGCAGGTTGCGCAGAATGTCCCAGAGGGAAAAATCATTCATATCGATGCGACTCGGGTTAGCGGCCGAAGAACCAGCGCGGGCCGGCCCAGTCGAGCAGCCGCCGCAGCGCGATCGACAGCGCGAGATAGATCAGCGTCGCGATGATGAAGGCCTCGAACGCGCGAAAGTTGCGGCTCTGGATCAGGTTGGCCTGATAGCTCAGCTCTTCCACCGAGATCTGACCGCACACCGCCGAGCCCAGCATCACGATGATGATCTGGCTCACCATCGACGGCCACACCTTCTTCAGTGCCGGTGGCAGCACCACGCGCATGAAGACCTGCACCTTGTTGAGCGCCAGGCTCACCGCCGCTTCGATCTGGCCCTTGGGCGTGGCCTCGATGCCGGCACGGATGATTTCGGTCGCGTAGGCGCCCAGGTTCAGCACCATCGCAATGATCGACGCCGTCTCCGGCGTGAGCTTGACGCCCGCGGCCGGCAGTCCGAAGAAGATGAAGAACAGCTGCACGATGAACGGCGTGTTGCGGATCAACTCCACATAAGCACCCACCACGCCTTTCAGCCACAGCGGCCCGGCCGACCGCGCCCATGCGCACGCGACGCCGACCACCATGCCGATGAGTGTCGCGATGGCCGTCAGGCCGATGGTCCACACGATGCCCTTGGCCAGCATGCGCCAGTCGACGAGGACTGCGCCGAAATCGAATTCCATTCCGACAGCCGATGCTTAAACAGGGAGGTCGCCAGCCGGGCGGCCGAGCCATTTCTTGGACATGGCGTCGAGCGTGCCGTCCTTCTTGGCGTTGGCGATGATTTCGTTGACCTTGTTCTTCAGCGCAGGGTCGCCCTTGGCGATGCCGACGAAGCACGGGCTGTCCTTGAGCAGCAGCTTGTATTCGGCGCTGAGCTTCGGATTCTTCGCGATCATGTCGCCGGCAACGGACACGCTGGTGGCGATGGTCTGCGTCTGGCCGGCCACGTAGGCGGCGATGGTCGCATTGTTGTCTTCGAAGCGGCGGTAGTCGACGTTGGCCGGCGCCACCTTGTTGAGCTCCTGATCTTCCATCGCGCCGCGCGTCACGGCAACGGTCTTGCCGGCCATGTCGGCGAAGGTTTTGATCGGCACGTTCTTGGCGGCGAACACAGCCTGGAAGAAAGGCGCGTAGGCCGACGAGAAATCGATGACCTTTTCGCGCTCGGCGTTCTTGCCGAGTGTGGAAATCACGAGGTCGGCCTTGCGCGTTTGCAGGTACGGAATGCGGTTGGCGCTGGTCACGGGCACCAGTTCGACCTTGACGCCCATTTTGGCGGCGATGAGTTCGGCCATCTCGATGTCGAGACCCTGCGTCTTCATGTTGCGGTCGACCGAACCGTAAGGCGGGTAGTCGCTGGGGATCGCGATCTTGATCGTCTTCGATTTCATGATGTTGTCGAGCGAGCTCTGGGCGAAAGCTCCGCTGGAAGCGGCGAACAGCGCGACCGAGGCGAGGCCGATCGCGAATTGGCGTTTGGAAAAACTCATAGCAAAGCTCCTAGGTAAGTCGAAGGGTCGTCGGTTGAAGGTGAAGGGTTCGCAGCTTTTGTGCCGGCTTTCGGCTTTGGCCTGGGTTTGGCTTTCGCCTTGCCGCCGGCCGGCGCCGCATGCATGGGCGCGAGCGCGTCGCGCAACTGGGCGAGCGGATCGTTCTGGGTCTGGAGGCGCAGCGCCGACTGCACCGATCCGATGTGCTCGGCCATCAGCGCCTCGGCCGCCGCAGCATCGCCGCGTTCAAGCGCAGCGACGATCTGCACGTGGTCTTCGCACGATTGCGCCGCGTCGTGCGACGACTGATAGAGCATCGCGATCAGCGTGGTGCGCGCGGTGAAGTCGCGCAGCGTGTCGGCCAGCAGCGTGTTGCCTAAACACTCGGCCAGGCACACATGAAAGTCGCCCAGCAGAAAGCTTCGGGTGCCGACGTCGGTGTCTTGCAGGGCGGCTTTTTCACGCTGAAGGTGCGCCTTGAGCTGGTGCAGCGCCTTCTTGTCGATCGGCCGGGCGCTGCGGATCAGGCCGAGTTCGATCACGTGGCGCGCCTCGAAGGCTTCGCGTGCTTCGTCTTGCGAGGGCTCGATCACGAACCAACCGCGGCGCGCGCTCACGGTGACGATGCCGCGCGCCGCCAATCGCGTGAGGGCTTCGCGAACGATGGTGCGGCTGCAGTCGAACAGCATGGCCAGCTGCTGCTCGCCCAGGCGCGTGCCGGGCGCGAGCTTGCGCCCCATCACCGCTTCGACGATGCGTGCACTGATTTCGGAAGCGGAAATAGACATGTCCCTGCATACCAGCAGCTTTCATGCCAACTGGTATGCAAGGGTGATGCACCAAAAATGACGGTTTCAGCTCAGCAGCGTGGCTTTCAAAGTCACTTCAGGCACGCCGGTGAGCGCCTTCGACAACGGGCAGCCGGCTTTGGCGGCGGCTGCGATCTGCTGGAACCTGGCGTCGTCGATGCCCGGAATCGACGCTTCGAGTTCGAGCTGGATGCGGTTGATCTTGAATCCCGTGCCGTCTTGCCCGAGCCGCACCGCCGCCTTGGTGTCGATCGACTTGGCGGTCAGGCCTTCGGCTTCGAGCGCGAAGGCAAGCGCCATCGTCAGGCAGGCCGCGTGCGCCGCGCCCACGATTTCTTCCGGATTGGTGCCGCGCGTGTCGTCGCCGAAGCGGCTGGCAAAGCCATAGGGCGCTGCCTTCAGCGCGCCGGTTTCGGTGCTGATCTCTCCCTTGCCGGTCTTGCCGGCGCCTTCCCAATGAACGCTTGCCCGTTTGTCTGCTGCCATGTGAACTCCTCGGTGGTGGTTGAAAGAGCCTCGTTTTAGAACGGATCGGCAACCCTGTCTGTCGGTGCGCGGCACGAACGGGGTATCTCTTTGTGAAGAGGCCGGCGTGACGCTTTGGCGACCGGTTGGGGGCTTCTCCCGATGCTGCCTCGGTGCTTCACGGCGTAGGCTGGCCGGCTTTCCGAAGCCGACTGAAAACCCATGGACCGACCGCATTACAAGTTCTGGCCGCAGCGCCTGCCCCATTCGATCACCGTGCCGGCGACATCGCTCTGGCACAACCTCGCCACCTCCGCCGCGCGGTTCCCGGACAAGGCGGCGCTGGTGTTTTTCGGCAGCGTCATCACGTACCGCGAATTCGCGCTCCAGGTGGAGCGGCTCGCCGGCACCCTGCACGCACTGGGCGTGAAGCGCGGCGACCGCGTGGTGCTCGACATGCAGAACTGCCCGCAACTGGTGATCTCGCACTTCGCGATCCTCCGTGCCAACGCGGTGGTGGTGCCGGTCAACCCGATGAACCGTGCCGAGGAGTTGAAGCACTACATCACCGACCCAGACGCCAAGGTGGCGATCACCACCGGCGACCTGGCGCCCGAACTTGCCAAGGCCAGCAACGCGCTCGACGTCGAGGACCGCCTGGCGCACATGATCGTCACGCAGTTCACCGACACCTTCGATGCCGACGTCAGCGGCGACGAGGCACCGGCTGCGGCGTGGCGCGACTGGCTGCTCACGCGCCATCCGTTGCCCGAACTCGCCAACGGCAAGACGATGACGTGGACCGATGCGTTGAGCGCCGGCCACGCGCCGCCCGAACACGTCGTCGGTGCCGACGACATGGCGCTGCTGCCGTACACCAGCGGCACCACCGGGCTGCCCAAGGGTTGTGTGCACAACCACTCGAGCCTTAATCACAACGCCTTCGCCGGGCAGATCTGGGGCCTGGGTTCGTCGGAGGCGATCGTGCTCGCCGTGGTGCCGATGTTCCACATCACCGGCACCGTCAGCATGATGCACACGTCGATCGTCTTCGGCGGCACGCTGGTCATCATGCCGCGCTGGGACCGCGACGTGGCGGGGCGCCTCATCTCGCGCTGGAAGGTGACGAGCTGGACCAACATCCCGACGATGGTGATCGACCTGTTGGCCAGCCCGAACTTCGCGAGCTACGACCTGACCAGCCTCAGCTACATCGGCGGTGGCGGCGCGGCAATGCCGCAGGCAGTGGCGCAGCGGTTGCTGGAGCAATACGGCCTCAAGTACCTCGAAGGCTATGGCTTGACCGAGACCGCCGCACCGTCACACGCCAATCCGTTCGAGCATCCGAAGCAGCAATGCCTCGGCATCCCGTACATGAGCACCGACTCGCGCGTGGTCGACCCCGACACGCTCGAGGAGTTGGCCGTGGGCGAATCCGGCGAAATCATCACGCACGGGCCCGAGGTGTTCCAGGGCTACTGGAAGCGGCCCGACGCCACGGCCGCGGCATTCGTCGAGTTCGAAGGCAAGCGCTTCTTTCGCACCGGCGACATGGGCCGCGTCGATGAAGACGGCTACTTCTTCATGACCGACCGGCTGAAGCGAATGATCAACGCCAGCGGCTTCAAGGTGTGGCCGGCGGAGGTCGAGTTGCTGATGTTCCGCAACCCGGCCATTCAGGAGGCGTGCGTCATTTCGATGAAGGACGACTACCGCGGCGAATCGGTCAAGGCCATCGTCGTGCTGCGCCCGACGCACAAGGACACGACCGAGCAAGAGATCATCGACTGGTGCCGCGAGAACATGGCGGTCTACAAGATTCCGCGCAAGGTGCAGTTCGCCGATGCGTTGCCCAAGAGCGGCAGCGGCAAGGTCATGTGGCGGCTGCTGCAGGAAGCCGAATCGAAAGGCGATTGAGGCAGCGTGGCCGGGCGCACCCCGGTCAGCTTTTGTAGGTTCCCGGTGGCACGAATTTCCGGAGCATCGTGCGGCCCATCGGCGTGATTGCGGTGACGGTGGCGATGGGCTGAACATAGCCATCGAGCGTGCGAACAGGTGCCGGAATCGTCGCCTTGATGTGCCCCGCCATCACCAGGATCCGCACCGCGTCGACGTTGGTGCCGCCTTCGATGTTGCAGGGCAGGGTGGCGGCGGCGAGCCGATGAAGCAGGGTGATGGGCATGAATGACGGCGTATCAGGATTCGTTCTTCGAGCTGAGGTCCGCCACCACCCGCGCATGGCGCTGAAAGCTCCAGTAGGCGCTGGCCCAGTCCATCAGCACGACGATGCGGTTGCGAAAGCCGATCAGAAAATAAGCGTGCGCAAA
>JAQGMP010000285.1 GCA_028292285.1 Variovorax sp.
CCGACAGCCTGTTGTCTTTCGCGGGCGCCAAGGACGCGCGCACCGGAGAGAAGTTCGGCGGCGTGGTCGCGACCGGCGGCCGGCTCGACCTGACGCGCGACGACGGCACCTACGGCTTCTACGGCTATGGCTCGCTGCAGGCGCTGACCGGCACCAACGTGCAGAACAACAACCGTGCCGAACTCGGCGGCGGCATCTACGTGCACCTGATGAAGAGCGCATCGTCGAGCCTCACCGCGGGCATGAACATCGACCTGCTGCACTACGACAAGAACCTGAGCTACTACACCTTCGGGCAGGGCGGCTACTTCAGTCCGCAGCGCTACATGAGCGTGGCGTTCCCGATCGACTGGACCGGCCGCGCCGACCGCTTGTCGTGGCGGCTCAACGCGTCGCTGGGTGTGCAGTCGTTCACCCAGAACGACTCACCGTATTTTCCGACCGATCCCACGCGCCAGTCGGACGCCGCCCGCGCGACTGCCGCCGCGACGGCGCTCGGCGTCAACAGCGCGCCGTTCACCGGCACGTACCTGGAGTCGAGCAAGACCGGCATCGCCTACAACCTGGCCGGTCTGCTCGAATACCAGCTGGCACCGCAGCTGTATCTCGGCGGTTTGCTGAGCCTGAACAACGCGCAGAACTACCGCCAGGTGACCGGCGGCATCTACCTGCGCTACATGTTCGGCGGTTCGTCCGAGTTCGGCCGGCCGAACGGCGGTGGTGCCACGCTGCGTCCGCTGAGCTCGCCGTATACGCCGTTGCTCTAAACCGTTGCGGCGGGCGCCGCGTGTCCCCACGGCGGCGCCCGCTCGAAGCCGGCGATCCATTCCGGAATCTGCGGCGCGAACATCGGCCGCGCAATGCCATAACCCTGGCCGAGCGTGCAACCGAGCGCCATCAGCGCATCGCCGTGCGCCACCGACTCGACGCCCTCGGCGATGGCCTTGCGGCCGAGGCCGTGCGCCATCACGAGGATGCCTTCGACGATGGCCCGGTCTTCGGCATCGTCGACCATGCCGCGCACGAACGACTGGTCGAGCTTGAGCGCGGCCACCGGCAACTGCCGCAGGTAGGTGAGCGACGAATAGCCGGTGCCGAAGTCGTCGAGCGTGACCGGCACGCCGAGCATCTTGCAAGCCAGGATGAAGTCGGCCACCGCGCCGAAATCCTTGATGGCGGTGGTCTCCAGAATCTCCAGTTCGAGCACGCCGGGCTGCAGCTGCGGATAGCGCGCCAGATGCCGCGTCAGCCGCTCGATGAAGTCGGGCCGCAGCAGATGGCGCGGGCTGATGTTGACGCTGATCGACGTGCGCAGCCCGCCATCGAGCCACTCGGCGGCCTGCCGCATCGACTCGCCGATGACCCAGTCGCCGAGCTGTTCGACCAGTTCGTGGTCTTCGATGAGCGGCACGAAAGCGACCGGCTGCAGCAGCCCGTATTGCGGATGCTGCCAACGCACCAGCGCCTCCATGCCGATGACCTTGCCGTGCTGCATGTCGACCTTGGGCTGGTAAGCCAAAACGAATTCGTTTTGCGTGAGCCCGGCCTGGATGCGCTGGCGAATCTGTTGCTCCTGATGCTGCTCGAGCGCGCGCGACGCATCGAAATACTGCACCTGGCTGCCGCCGCCGCGCTTGGCAAAAAAGAGGGCGTAGCGGGCGTGCTGCAGCAGCACTTCGGTCGGCTCTTCGCCGTAGCGCATCAACGCCACGCCGACGCTGACGCGGATGCGCGTGGTGCGCTCCTGCAGCCGGAACGGATGGGCCAGCCGGGCCAGCACTTGTTGAATCAGGTCGTCGCACTGTGCCTGGCTGGTGAACGACATCACCAGCGCGAACTCGTCACCGCCGACGCGGGCCACGGTGGCATCGTGCGGCACCGCGGCCTTGAGCCGCCGCGCCACTTCGCGCAGCACGGCGTCGCCGCCGACCGGGCCGAAGCCGTCGTTGACGTTGCGGAACTGGTCGAGGTCCAGATAGCAGATCGCCAGCAGCCGCTCGGGGTCGCCATCGTGCATGTGCGGGGTGCGCTGCAGTTCTTCGAAAGTCGGAATGCGATTGGGCAAGCGCGTGAGCGCGTCGTGCCGCGACAGCAAATCGAGCCGCTCGGCACGCACACCGCTCACCTTCGGGCTGAAGCTCCAGAGCGTGGACTGGTCGTCCATGCGCTCCGCGCGCATATCGACCAGCAGGCCGTCACCATGCAGCGCGCGCAACACGACGTTGTCGCGTTCGACCACGCCCAGCGCGGGCACGGCGACGTCGTCGATCGCTTCGGTTCTGGATTTGATTCCGGCCTTGGCCTTGGTCTTCGCGGCGGCGGTCGGCGCCTCGAGCACCTCCGCGAACGGCAGGTCGGTCAGCGAGCCCGGCGCATAGCCCAGCAGGTGATGCGCATCCTCGTCCGCCCAAAGGATTTGCCCATCGCGAATCTTGAGGTGGCCGGCGAGCGTGCGGGTGAACATGGCGGCGATTGTTCACCAAAGTACGCCTGCCGGGTCGCCGGAATGATCCCGGCGCACAAAACAGCAACCGGCAGCGCCTCAACGCATCGCGTGGCGCGCTGCCCGCACGACGCTCGCCGCGTCCACGCCGAAGAAGTCCCGCAACGCCGCCCGCGTGTCGCTGCGCCCGAAGCCGTCGGTGCCCAGCGTCAGGTAGCGACGTCCTTCGGGCAGGTACGCGCGCACGCTCTCCGGCACCGCACGCACGTAGTCGGTCGCGGCGACGATCGGGCCTGCGCCGTGACCGAGCTGCTGTGCAATGAAAGGCGCTTCGACAGGGCCTGTCCTGAGCTTGTCCAAGGGCTCAGCACCAACGGTCCCGGCGGCGCGAACGGGCTTGGCAAGCGCGGCCTGCTCGCACGCGGCCCCATCGCGCGCCAGTTCGCTCCAGCTGGTGATGCTGAACACGTCGACCGTCACGCCTTCGCCCGCCAGTTGCTGTGCCGCTTTGATGACCTCGGTCAGGATGGCACCGGAGCCCAGCAGCGTGACCGAGGCACTCTTGCCTTCGCCATACCGCCCGAACCGATAGCACCCGCGAAGCACATCCGCGTGCGCCTCGGCCGGCAGGCTCGGCTGCGCGTAGTTCTCGTTCATGAGCGTGACGTAATAAAAGACGTCCTTCTGCTCGACCAGCATCTCGCGCATGCCGGCATCGACGATCACCGCCATCTCGCCGGCGAAGGCCGGGTCGTAGGCCTTGCAGTTGGGGATGGTCGCGGCGATCAAATGGCTGGTGCCGTCCTGGTGCTGCAGCCCCTCGCCGCCGAGCGTGGTGCGCCCGGACGTAGCGCCCAGCAGGAAGCCGCGCGAGCGCTGGTCGGCAGCCGCCCAGATCTGGTCGCCGACACGCTGGAAGCCGAACATCGAGTAGTAGATGTAGAACGGCAGCATCGCCAGGCCGTGCACGCTGTAGGCGGTGGCGGCGGCCGTCCAGCTGGCGATGGCGCCGGCCTCGCTGATGCCTTCTTCCAGGATCTGGCCGTCTGTGGCTTCGCGGTAGGAGAGGATGGTGTCGATGTCTTCCGGCGCATAGCGCTGGCCGACGCTCGAATAGATGCCGACCTGCTTGAAGAGGTTCGCCATGCCGAAGGTGCGCGCCTCGTCGGCCACGATGGGCACCACGCGCGGGCCCAATGCCTTGTCCTTCATCAACGCGCCGAGCATGCGGACGAAGGCCATCGTCGTGCTCATGTCCTTGCCATTGGCTTCGAGTGCGAACTTGGCGTAGGCCTCGATGGCGGGCACGGGCACCACGTCGCAGGCCGTCTCGCGTCGCGGCATCGAACCGCCGAGCGCTTCGCGATGCGCCTTCAGATACTGCATCTCCGCGCTGTCGTCGGCCGGCTTGTAGAACGACAACGAGGTCGCCTGCTCGTCGCTGAGCGGCAGGTTGAAGCGGTTGCGGAAACCGATGAGGTCGGCGCTCTCGAACTTCTTGTGCGAGTGCGTGGTCATCTTGCCTTGGCCCGCGCCCATGCCGTAGCCCTTCTTGGTGTGGGCCAGGATGACGGTCGGCTGGCCGACATGTGCCGCGGCTGCGGCATAAGCGGCATGGATCTTCACGAAGTCGTGGCCGCCGCGCTTCAGGCGATCGATCTGCTCGTCGGTCATGCCTTGCGCCAGGCGCTTGAGTTCCTCGTTCTGGCCGAA
>JAQGMP010000290.1 GCA_028292285.1 Variovorax sp.
AGGCCGAAGCGCTACGTCAGCGAGATTTTCTCTTCGATGACCTCGCACGTATGGACCTCGCGATCTTCGGTGTGGGTGTAGCTCAGGTTGTCCTTCATGTACTCGGGCAGCAAATGGCGCCGGTTGCTGGTCGCATAGATCAGCACGTTGGGCGTGGACGCGGCGATCGAGCCGTCGAGGATCGACTTGAGCGCCTTGTAGCCGGGCTCGCCTTCGTCGAAGCTCAGGTCGTCGCTGAAAACGATAAATTTTTCCGGCCGTCCCGACACCACGTCGACGATGTCGGGAAGGTCGACCAACTCGGCCTTGTCGACCTCGATCAAACGCAGTCCTTGCGGCGCGTAGGCCTGCAAGCATGCACGAATGAGCGACGATTTTCCGGTCCCGCGTGCGCCGGTCAATAGAACATTGTTGGCAGGTTTGCCCTCGACGAATTGCCGCGTGTTGCGTTCGATCTTTTCCTTCTGGACCTCGATTTCCTTCAGCGCGTCGAGCGGCATGGTGCCAACATGGCGCACCGGTTCGAGGGCGCCGTGACCCGAGCTGCGGCGGCGATAGCGCCAGGCGATCGACGCATTCCAGTCGGTCGGCGCGACGAGCGGCTGCGGAAGAATCGATTCGATGCGCGCGATGAGTTGCTCAGCGCGCACGAGCAGGTGTTCGAACTTCTCGTTCATCGCAGGCGGCCTGTCAGGAGCGGTAGTCGGCGTTGATCGAGACGTAGTCGTGGCTCAGGTCGCAGGTCCACACCGTGTCGCTCGCGTCGCCGCGGCCGAGGCCGATGCGAACCGTGATCTCACTCTGCTTCATGACTCGCTGGCCGTCTTCTTCCCGGTAGTCCGGGTTGCGGCCGCCCAGCACCGCCACATGCACATCGTCGAGGAACAGATCGATGCCGTCGGGGTCGAGGTCCGAGATCCCCGCGTAACCCACCGCAGCCAGGATGCGGCCAAGATTGGGATCGCTGGCAAAAAAAGCGGTCTTGACCAGCGGCGAGTGCGCGACCGCATAGGCGACCTGACGGCACTCGGCCGAGTTCTTGCCGCCTTCGACGCGGATGGTGATGAACTTGGTCGCGCCTTCGCCGTCGCGGACGATCGCCTGCGCGAGCTGGCGCGCTACGTTCTGCATCGCCGCCACGAGCGCCTGGCCGTCGACCGAGTCGAGCGAAGTGATCGTCGCGATGGATGCCTTCTGTGTCGCGATGACGACGAACGAATCGTTGGTCGAGGTATCGCCATCGATCGTGACGCGGTTGAACGAAGCCTCGGCCAACTTCAGCGCCAACGGCTGAATCAGTGAGGCATCGATCTTCGCGTCGGTCGCCATGAAACCGAGCATCGTCGCCATATTCGGGCGGATCATTCCGGCGCCCTTGCTGATGCCCGTAATGGTCACGGTGGCGCCATCGACTTGCACCCGCTCGCTGAAGGCTTTGGGCACCGTGTCGGTGGTCATGATGCCTTCGGCAGCCCGCGCCCAGTGGTCGGGCGCCGCATCGGCCAGCGCCGCGGGCAAGCCGGCTTCGATGCGATCGATCGGCAGTGGCTCCATGATCACGCCGGTCGAAAAAGGCAGGATCTGTTCAGGCGAAATATTCAGGTGCCGCGCGAGCGCGACGCAAACGGTGCGGGTGCGCGCCAAGCCGTCTTCGCCGGTGCCGGCGTTGGCATTGCCTGTGTTGATGACCATGGCGCGAATGCCGTGCGCCGCCTTCAGGTGATCCCGGCACACCTGGACTGGTGCGGCGCAAAAGCGGTTTTGCGTGAAGACAC
Organism: Variovorax sp.; assembly: GCA_028292285.1. Classification (GTDB taxonomy): domain Bacteria; phylum Pseudomonadota; class Gammaproteobacteria; order Burkholderiales; family Burkholderiaceae_C; genus Variovorax. The sequence continues at coordinate 1,776 of JAQGMP010000290.1, forward strand.
CGCCGACCGCAGCACCTTCGTCGATCAACACGACGGTCAAGTCTTTGCGGTTGGCTTTGCGCACGCCCGCTTCGGTCACGCCGATGCGAACACCAGGCACCGCGAACAAAGCAGCAGGATCAGGGGCAGTCAGATTGACGGGCATGGCGCGTACGTTCCTTGGCGATCAGCTCAGCTTGCCGTGGCAGTGTTTGAATTTTTTTCCGCTGCCGCAAGGGCAAGGGTCATTGCGGCCCACGCGTGCGAATGCGGCGGCTTCAGCGCCCAGCGTGCCAAGGCCCGCCGCCGCGATGCGCCGTTGACTTTCTTCGTCGACACGCACTTCGACATCGCCGGTTTCCGTGGGTGCGGTGTAGGTGATGTTCGAGACGTTCTCTCCGCGGCTTTCGAGTGCTTCGGCGGCTTCTTCGAGCTGTTCGCCCGACTGCACCCGCACCGTCATCAGCTGACGCGTGACTTCGTTCTTGACCGAGTCGAGCAGCTGGCCGAAGAGCTCGAAGGCCTCGCGTTTGTATTCCTGCTTGGGTTGCTTTTGCGCATAACCGCGCAAGTGAATGCCCTGGCGCAGATAGTCGAGCGACGCCAAGTGCTCGCGCCAATGCGTGTCGATGCTTTGCAGCAGGACCATGCGCTCGAACTGCGTGAAGTTCTCTTGTCCGATGAGCGCCACCTTGGCGTCGAAGGCAGCGTTGGCGGCCGCCACGACCTTCTCGACGACTTCTTCATCGGCGATCGAAGTGGCCGCTTCGACCTCCTTCTGCAATGGAATGTCGAGACCCCATTCGGTGTTGAGCGACTTCTCGAGCGCTGCCAATTGCCATTGCTCTTCGACCGATTCCGGCGGCACGTACTGACGTGCCAAATCGGTGAAGCAGCCTTCGCGCAGTGCCTCGATCTGCGCTGTGAGATCGGAGGCATCGAGGATGTCGTTGCGCTGCTGGTAGATCACCTTGCGCTGGTCGTTCGACACGTCGTCGTACTCGAGCAATTGCTTGCGCACATCGAAATTGCGCGCTTCGACCTTGCGCTGTGCGCTCTCGATGCTGCGCGTGACGATGCCCGCTTCGATGGCTTCGCCGTCCGGCATCTTGAGCCGGTCCATGATGGCCTTGACCCGGTCGCCCGCAAAAATGCGCATCAGCGGATCGTCCAGGCTCAGATAAAAGCGCGACGAGCCCGGGTCGCCCTGCCGGCCCGAACGGCCTCGCAACTGGTTGTCGATGCGCCGCGACTCATGCCGTTCGGTCGCGATGATGCGCAGGCCGCCGAGCGACTTCACGAACTCGTGGTCCTTGTCCCACTCGGCACGCAGTGTCGCGATTTCGGTTTGCTTGCCGGCATCGTCAAGACCTTCGTCGGCCTCGACCGCTTCAATCATTTTCTCGACGTTGCCGCCCAGCACGATGTCGGTGCCGCGACCCGCCATGTTGGTCGCGATCGTGATCATCTTCGTGCGGCCGGCTTGCGCCACGATGTCGGCTTCGCGCGCATGCTGCTTGG
>JAQGMP010000296.1 GCA_028292285.1 Variovorax sp.
CGATGCGATGCCGTGCGCCATCCGGTGCGCGGCTGGCGGCGACCAACGGGCATCCGGCGAATACACATCCCGCGTGCACGAAGCGAAGCTCGGCGGGCCGGCGAGGTTGCGAAACACCGGGTCGACCCGCGCCATCAGCAGCCCGTCGGTGCCATCGGGGTGCCCGGTGATTTGCCCCTGTGCGGAAACGAGATTGGGATGCGAGCCAGCCGCGAGGGAGGCCGCCATTTCGCTGTGCGGCCAGCCGTCGCTGGTCACGGCGCCCTTGAAGAGCTTGACCGCGACGGGTTGCGTGCGGCCTCTGTCTTCACCATCTCCGCCATCTTCGCCGGTCAGCGCCGCCTGGAAAATCACGCCCGATGCACCTTCTCCCAGCTTGGCACCGAGCGTCAGACGGCGCCAGTCGACATGCGGAATCGCAGGGCTTGCTGCCACATCGTGCTCGGCACGCTCACAGAAGGGATTGCCGCTGACCGCCAGCCACGACAGGCGCGGCAGCGACAGCAGCCACGGCGGCAGCACAGCGAATGCATTGGCCGAAATGCGCAGCAGCTCCAGGTTCTGGCACGACGCCATCGCGTCGGGCAACGAACGCAACCGGTTGCCGGCCAGCATCAGCTTCTGCATGCGCATGCAGGCGCCGAGCGAAGCCGGCAGTTCCTCGATCTCGTTGTCCGTCAGGATCAGCCAGCGCAATGAGGGCGGCAACGCGTCTGGCGGCACGCTGCGAATGCGGTTCGCCTTGAAGCCGACGATGTCGAGCTGCCCGCATTGCCCGATCGACCGAGGCAGTTCAGTGAATCGATTGTTCGAGCAGAAGAGTACGCGCAGCTTGTGCAGCCGCCCCAGATCGTCAGGCAAGGCGTCGAGTGCGTTGGCCGACAGGTCGAGCACTTCGAGCGAATCGGCCAGCGCAAAGATTTCGCGCGGAAACCCGGTGAGTCCGCACGACAAAGCCAGCCGCTGCGCACCTGCCAGCCGGCCCGCGCGCAGCTGAGCAAGCGTGTCCATGCCGCGAGTTTAGGGGCCGCTCGACGGCCGGGTTCAGGCGGCAGGCAAGCCGAACCGGTAGACGCCGTCGGCGCCGCGCGTGCGCTTGAGCTGCCCTTCGAACATCAGCAGATTCAGATGCGCCACCGTCTCGCCCATCGCGAACGTCATCTGGTGCGAATCGAGCTCGCGCTTGAACATGATCAGCATGCCTTCGGCCGCGGTCAGCGGACGTTGCGCGCACCCTTCCATCAGCTCGGCCAGCCGGTCGCGATGATGTTCCTGCAACTGCTCGACCCGGCGATGGATGCCGGTGAAGGGTTTGCCGTGCGAAGGCAGCCCGAGCGCATCGGCCGGCAGGGCATTGAACTTGGCGATGCTGTCCAGAAAGAGCCGCAGCGAATTCGCTTCCGGTTCGCCCGCATGCACGCTCACGTTGGTCGAGATACGCGGCAGCATCATGTCGCCGCCGATCAGCAGGTTGAGGTCGGCGCAGTACAGCGCGATGTGCTCCGGCGCGTGGCCGTAGCCGCTGATGCAGCGCCAGCCGTGGCCGCCGATCATCACGGTGTCGCCGTCCATCATTCGCACGTAGGCGTCGGGGACGGCCGGCACCATCTCGGCGTAGTAATTATTGCGTCCACGAATCTGCGCGATGACATCGGCATCCGTCACGCCATGCATCGCGAGAAAGTCCGCCGCCATTTCTCCGCCTGCGCCACTGTCGCTGCTGTTGTTGCTGGTGAGCACGCGCGCCACGTTGTAGTCGGTGGCGCTGATCCAGAGCGGCGCGTTCCAGCGCTTGCAGACGAAGTCGGCCAGGCCGATGTGGTCGGGATGCATGTGAGTGACGATGACGCGCAGGATCGGCAGGCCTTGCAACTGCGTCTCGAAGATCTGCTCCCACTGGGCCCGTGCTTCGTCGCGCGCGATGCAGCAATCGACCACCGTCCAGCCATCGATTCCGTCGATCTTGTCGCGCAGCAGCCAGAGGTTGATGTGGTTGAGCGCAAAGGGCAGCGTCATGCGAATCCAGCGCACGCCGGGCGCCACTTCGAGCGCCTCGCCGACTTCGGGGAGGGTGTCGCCCAGGGGGTAATGGAGTTCGCGTTCGAGGAGGTTCATGTAAGATTGACGTTTACGTAAACGTCATGGTGTAACGCGACATTGTAGGCAGTGCGCGACCATCCTGCTGTCGCAAGCGCAACGCGATTTTTTTGGCCGCAAACCACTTTTTCCTTCATGCCGACGCAGACCTTCACCATCAGCGAACTCGCGAAGGAGTTCGACCTCACGACGCGGGCGATCCGCTTCTACGAGGATCTGGGGCTGCTCGCGCCGGAGCGCTCGGGGCTGCAGCGCATCTACAGCGCACGCGACCGTGCGCGGCTCACTCTCACGCTGCGCGCCAAACGCCTCGGCCTGAGCCTGACCGAGGCCAAGGACATTCTCGACATGTACGACAGCCCGCGCGACACCGAGGCGCAGCTCGAAAAATTTCTGGGCGTGCTGGGCAGCCACCGGGCACAGCTCGAAGCGCAGCTGGGCGAGCTTCAGGCCAATCTCGAAGAGGTGCGCGCCCACGAGAAAAAGGCGCGCGCCACGCTGGCGCGTTCCCGCAAAGTCCCCGCCCGCTGACGCTCCCCGCTGAACTCATCGCTGAAATCACCGCTGAAATCACCGCTGAACCCTCACCTTCGCCACAATATCGCCATGCCTGAATCACTCGAAGACCTCTTTGCCCATAACCGGTCCTGGGCTGCGCAAATGGAACGCGATCGGCCCGGCTTTTTCACCGGGCTGGTGAAGCAGCAAACGCCGCGCTACATGTGGATCGGCTGCTCCGACAGCCGGGTGCCGGCCAACCAGATCACCGGGCTGGAGCCGGGCGAGGTGTTCGTGCACCGGAATGTCGCGAACATCGTGGTGCACTCCGACCTGAATGCGCTGTCGGCGATCCAGTTCGCGGTGGAGCGCCTCAAGGTCGAGCACATCATGGTGGTCGGCCACTACGGGTGCTCGGGCGTGCAGGCGGCGCTCGAAGGCGCGCGCATCGGCATTGCAGACAATTGGATTCGCCACATCCAGGACGTGCGCGACCGGCATCGCGTGATGCTCGAAAGCTTTCCGCCCGAAGTTCGCGCCGATGCGCTGTGCGAACTCAACGTGGCCGAGCAGGTGGTCAACGTGTCGGTCAGTACCGTCATGGTCGATGCCTGGAGCCGCGGCCAATCGGTGCGGGTGCATGGCTGGGCCTTCGGCGTGCACGACGGCTTGTTGCAAGACCTGGGCTTCGACGTCGACGGCAGCAAGCCGCTTGAAAACCAGTACCGTGCGGCGGTGCAGCGCATTCGGTACAAGTGGAGCAAGCCGCCCGAAGCCATCACCTCGCCGACGCCCGACACGGTCAAGGCCGCCGGCTGATGCCGATGGTTCGATAGTCGGTCCATTCCTATTCACCCCGCGGCCGGTCGGCCGCTCCTGTAGTTCTTCAAGGAGATCCTCATGTCCGAATCCATCGTCATCGTCGGCGCCGCCCGCACCCCCATGGGCGGCTTCCAAGGCGACTTTTCTTCATTGGCCGCGCACGACCTTGGCGGTGCCGCCATCAAGGCCGCGGTGGAACGTGCCGGCATCGATGCGGCAACCGTCGGCGAAGTGCTGTTCGGCAATTGCCTGATGGCCGGCCAGGGCCAGGCGCCGGCGCGGCAGGCTGCCTACAAGGGCGGGCTGCCCGACAGCGCTGGGGCCGTCACGCTCAGCAAGATGTGCGGCTCGGCCATGAAGGCCGCGATGCTGGCGCACGACATGCTGCTGGCCGGCACGCACGACGTGATGGTCGCCGGCGGCATGGAGAGCATGACCAACGCGCCTTACCTGATGCTCAAGGGCCGCGGCGGCTACCGCATGGGCCACGACCGCATCTTCGATCACATGATGC
>JAQGMP010000297.1 GCA_028292285.1 Variovorax sp.
AGCCGGCGCCGAGGCGGCGCGAAGAAGCCCCGGCAGGGTGACGGCAGCGAAGCCGGACACCGGCGCGCTCTCTGTGGACTCCGACGTCACCGCCGAGGGCACGGCTTCGGATTCGGCATCGGATTCGGCATCGGATTCGCTGGCGTATTGCACCAGCGGCATCGGGTTGGAGTTATGCGCGGCAGCAGTCCTTTCGCGCGAGCGCGCAATTTTGGCCGCCTTGTCGCGTGCCCGTCGCAACGCTTTCTGGAACTGCACCCGGCTGGCGTTTTCCGCTGGCTCTTCGGGCGCCAGCGCGACCGAGGGGGATTTCGCCGTCGACGCGTCGTCGCTGTTGTCATTGTCGTTGTCGAACCGAGGCGTGACGACTTGCGGCCACGGCTCATCGGCGACCAGTCCGATGGACGGCAGGCCGGGCAGCGTACGCGGCAGCACGATGGCGCCCGCATGCAGCGGTGGCTGAAAGAGCACAGGCTCTATTCGTTGCACCGGCTCGGACAGGTAGAGGTCGCGAGCAGGCATCAACGTCGGCACGGGCTCGCGTTCGAACGCCGGTTCCAGGTCGTGCGCCGCGACATACGGTTCCTGCTCTTGCTCTTCTTCTTCCTCGTTTTGGTCTGTTTCGTCGTCGCCATCGTCGAACTCGGTGTCCGTCAGCATGTCCGACTCCGGCATTTCCAACGGCGCGGGCGCCGACGCGACGGGCTCCGGCAAGGGCTCGTCGTCGAAGAAATCGGCGTCGTCGGCAAGCGCCGGGACCATCGATGTCGACGGGGTGGGCTCAGGCAAATCCCGCAAATCGATCGAGGCGTCGAACACATGGCTGCAGCGGCCGCACCGCACCCATCCATCGGAGATCCGCAACTGGTCCCGCACCACCTTGAAGGTGGTCGCGCAGGAAGGGCAGCGGGTGACGAGGCTCATGTCGCGCGAATTGTAGGGTTGCGCCCCGCGCACCGGAAGCTCAGGTGCGCGCCGTCATCAGGATCCAGCCGTCTTCGCTGTCGCTCACCACCAGCGCGACGTACGGCGCATAGGCCGCCTTCAGCTCGTCCGCCTGGCGCTCGAGGATGCCCGCGAGCACGAGCGCGCCGCCGGGCGCCACGCGCTCGCACAGCAACGGCGCCAGCACCTTGAGCGGCGTCGCGAGGATGTTGGCCAACACGGTCTGGTAGCGCCCTTGCGCCGCGTCGGGCAGGCCGGTCTTCAACCGCACGCCGTTGGCCTCGGCATTGAGCCGCGTCGACGTGACGGCCGCCTCGTCGATATCGACCGCATCGATGTCGGCGGCACCGTATTTGGCGGCACCGATCGCGAGGATGCCGGAACCGCAGCCGTAGTCGAGTACGCGCTGGCCTTCGAGACCGCCGCGGGTCGCGATCCAGCGCAGGCACATGCGCGTGGTCGGGTGCGTGCCGGTGCCGAAAGCCAAACCCGGATCGAGACGGATCACTTTGCTCGCTTGCGCCGGCGGCTCGTGCCACGTCGGCACGATCCAGAAGTCGGACGTGATCTCGACCGGCGCAAACTGCGATTGCGTCAAGCGAACCCAGTCCTGGTCCGGCACTGCCGCAACACCCAGCATCTCGCAGCCGACGAAGAAGTCCTGCGGCGTGAGCACCGCGACCGCCTCGTGCGCCAGCGCCTCGGTGTCGAACAGCGCGATCACGCGGGAACGTTGCCATCCTTCTTTCGGCGGCGGCATGCCGGGTTCGCCGAACAACGCCTGCTCGGCATCGGTCGCCGCATCGGCGTCTTCGACGGACACACTGAGCGCATCGAGCGCGTCGAGCGCATCGCTGACCAGCTCGACGCCGCTCTCGGGAACCAGCAACCGCAACTCGAACATGGGCGTCTTGCGGGCAATCAGCGCTTGTGCGCCGCCAGCCACTCTTCGAGGTAGTGAATGTTGGTACCGCCCGCCATGAACTTGGCGTCGACCATCAGTTCGCGATGCAGTGGGATGTTGGTGTTGATGCCTTCGACCACCGTCTCGTTGAGCGCGGTGCGCATGCGCGCCATCGCCTGCTCGCGCGTGTCGCCGAAGGTGATGATCTTGCCGATCATCGAGTCGTAGTTCGGCGGCACGAAGTAGTTGGTGTACACGTGCGAATCGACGCGGACTCCCGGGCCGCCCGGCGGGTGCCACATCGTGATGCGACCCGGCGACGGCGTGAACTTCCACGCGTCTTCGGCGTTGATGCGGCACTCGATGGCGTGGCCGCGCATCTGGATCTGGCGCTGCGTGAACGGCAGCTTCTCGCCGGCCGCCACCATGATCTGCGTCTTCACGATATCGATGCCGGTGGTGAATTCGGTCACCGGATGCTCGACCTGCACGCGCGTGTTCATCTCGATGAAATAGAACTCGCCGTTTTCATACAGAAACTCGAAGGTGCCGGCACCGCGATAGCCGATCTTCTTGCAGGCCGCGGCGCAACGCTCGCCGATCTTCTCGATCAGCTTGCGCGGAATGCCCGGCGCGGGGGACTCTTCGATCACCTTCTGATGGCGCCGCTGCATCGAGCAGTCGCGCTCGCCGAGATAGACGGCGTTCTTGAACTTGTCGGCCAGGATCTGGATCTCGACGTGCCGCGGATTCTGGAGAAACTTCTCCATGTAGACCGCCGGATTGCTGAAGGCCGCGCCTGCCTCGGCCTTGGTCATCTGAATGGCGTTGATGAGCGCAGCTTCGGTGTGCACCACGCGCATGCCGCGACCGCCGCCGCCGCCCGACGCCTTGATGATCACCGGGTATCCCACGGCCCGCGCGATGCGCTTGTTGGTGGCGGCATCGTCGGACAGTTCGCCCTCGGAGCCCGGCACGCACGGCACGCCGGCTTTGATCATGGCCTGCTTGGCCATGACCTTGTCGCCCATGGTGCGGATGTTCTCCGGTGTCGGGCCGATGAACTGGAACCCGCTTTGCTCGACGCGTTCGGCAAAGTTCGCGTTCTCGCTCAAAAAGCCGTAGCCCGGATGAATCGCCTCGGCGTCAGTCACTTCCGCCGCCGAAATGATGGCCGGCATGTTGAGATAGCTCAGCGCCGATGCCGCCGGGCCGATGCACACCGCTTCTTGCGCGAGCTTGACGTACTTGGCCTCACGATCGGCTTCCGAATAGACCATGACGGCCTTGATGCCCATCTCGCTGCAGGCACGCTGAATACGCAGCGCAATCTCGCCGCGGTTGGCGACCAGAATCTTCTTGAACATGGTCACTCGATGATGAACAGCGGTTGGCCGTATTCGACGGCCTGACCGTTCTCGCTGAGGATCTGGGTGACGGTGCCGGACTTGTCGGCTTCGATCTCGTTGAGAATTTTCATGGCCTCGATGATGCAGACCGTGTCGCCCTCGTTGACCTTGCTGCCGACTTCCACGAAAGCGGCGGCGCCTGGGCTGGAAGAGCGATAGAAGGTTCCGACCATGGGCGACTTGACGGCGTGGCCGGCCGGAGCGGTTTCGGCTGGCGAGGGCGCAGCGGCTGCCGGCGCTGGCACCGCTGCGGCTCCGGCGGGTGCGGCCATCGCCTGCACGTATTGAACGGGTGCGGGCTCGCCACCCTTGACGATGCGAACCTTGCCTTCTGCTTCGGTGATCTCTAATTCGGAAATGTTGGATTCAGACACCAGGTCGATCAGTGTCTTGAGTTTGCGCAGGTCCATGGGGCTCCATTGCCGGCGGAGGCCGGTCATTCGGGGATCAACTCGCCTGAAATCGGTGTAGTGCGTGTAATAGCAACTTATTACCGACTACTGGCAGCTACGTCAGTCTATTTCGGCGATTGTCAACGCCGGAGCGTCGGGCTCGCTGTTGGCCGGCCGCATTCTAACCGTGAACTTGTGCACGCCGCCAAGCATCCAGGTCGGCAGGTTCGAGCTTGCCCATTTTTCGGCCCGCGACCTTGCCGTCGGCTTGGAGGACCAAGGTGAAGGGCAGCCCGCCGCCCGTGTTTCCCAGATCCTTGACCAGCTCGGTCCCTTCCAGGCCGGCCAGCCCCACCGGGAAGCTGACCGGCGTTTTTTCCAGGAACTTGCGAACCGAACTCGGCTGATCAATAGCCAAACCGATCACTTGCCATCCTGATGCCGCGTGATCACGAAAGAATCGATCGACCATCGGCAGCTCTTCGATGCAGGGCGGACACCACGTCGCCCAGAAATTGACCAGCAGCGGCTTGCCGCGTAGATCCGCTAATTTGAGTTCGCCGCCTTCCGGCCGCGTAAAGCTACGGGCCCAGAACGTCGGATCCACGCCGTCCGCGGCGCCGGCCGCATTCGCGTCGTGCTTCCACCATGCGCCGCCGACGCCCGCCCCGGCGGCCACTGCCGCGACACCTCCAAAGAGCCAGCGCCGCCGGCCCGCATCCGTCTTCATCCCGAATCCTTTTCAATGAGGCGCCGAAGCGCCGCGAGGTCGCCACGCGGCGTACGCCCTTGCGCGTCCGGCTTCAGCGCCCCGCGCAAATCATC
>JAQGMP010000681.1 GCA_028292285.1 Variovorax sp.
TCAAGCAATGTGACGTATTGTTGAACTTGCTCGCGCTGCTTTTTAAGAAGATCAAGATTGGCGGCCAGCGCGACCTTCTTTTGATAGTCCGCGCGCAGCGAAACTTCCTTGGCGCGCTCGGCTTCCAATTCATCATTCGAATTGGTGAGCCAGACGAACCAGAGCGCAGCAAGTACGGCAACGACCACCGCGATGTACAGCGCAAATCGTGGCGCACTTGGCCACATGGACGGATCGTTCGGATTCAGCCCGCGAAACTGATCGCCGAACCGCCGCATGGAGGCAGCGAAATCGATATTGCGGGCGGGGCGTCGTGTTGCCATGGCTTCTTACCCCTTTGCCGCGGCAGATGCCGCCGGGGCGCCGGTCGCGCCCTTTTGCGCATCGGTCGGTCGCTTGACGCCGATGCGCATCGTGAAGTTCGCCACCCGGCGCTGATCGCGTGGAGTGAGATTGACGCTGGCGGCTGTGATTTCAACCAATTCCGGCTTGACGAGCCAAGGGCTGTTGTTGCCGAGATTGCGCAGCAACTCGGAGACGCGTTCGTTCGATTGCGCCATGCCTTGCAGCGTCACCGTCTGGTTGTCCTGCTTCATGCTGGTGAGGTACACCCCGTCCGGCAACTGGCGGACCAATTCATTGAGCAGATGCACTGGCAGATTGCGGTCGCCCTGTAAATCCTCGACAGCGGTCTGTCGCGCCCGCAACGCCGCAATTTCGGATTGCAGCGTCGAAATTTCCTTGATTTCGGTTTCGAGCTTGGCGATCTCAGACTGCAGAAACGTGTTTTTCGACTGCTGGCCTGAAATCTGTGTCTGGTACCAAACGTAGGCGCCCCCTGCCAGTAATACGCCGAGCAGAGCAGCCGCGCCCAGCGAGGCGTAAAAAGTCTCTTTCCGACGCTTGCGCGCCGCTTCGCGGTGCGGAAGCAGGTTGATCAAAATCACTGCAGAAACCTCCGCATCGCCAAGCCGCAAGAGGTCAGGTAAGAGGGCGCTTCACGGCGCACCTTCTTTTCCCTGATGTTTGCGCCGATTTCCATGCCGTCGAAGGGATTGACCAACGAACAGGCAAACGAAGTCTGACGGGTCACCGCGCTGGTCAAGCCCGGCAAGGCAGCCGAGCCGCCCGCCAACAGCACGTAATCGACACGGTTGTGCGGCGTGCTGGTAAAGAAGAACTGGAGCGCCCGCGCGATTTCCTGCGCGATGCTGGCGACGAAAGGCCGGAGCACGCCCGAGCCGTAGTCGTCAGGCAGATCGCCGCTGCGCTTTTTGGTTTCGGCCTCTTCTGCCGAAAACCCGTACTGCCGCACGATCAGTTGAGTGAGTTGCGCGCCACCGAACGCTTGGTCGCGGTCGTACAGCACTTCCTGATTGCGAAGCACCTGCATGCTGGTCGTGAAGGCGCCGACTTCGAACAGCGCGACCACCGCGTCGCGGCCTTGCCCCGGCAACTGCTCGATCAGCCGTGCGGTCGCCAAGCGGGACGCGTACGACTCGACATCGAGGATCATCGCCTTCAGGCCGGCCGCTTCGGCAAGACCCTGGCGGTCCTGCACTTTTTCCTTGCGGGATGCAGCAATGAGGACCTCGACGTCACCCGACGAGCTGGCGCTCTGGCCCATCACACAGAAGTCAAGACTAACTTCGTCGAGCGAAAAAGGGATGTACTGATTGGCCTCGGACTCGACCTGCAGCTCAAGTTCTTGCTCGCTCATGCCACCCGGCAGCACAATTTTCTTGGTGATGACGGCCGAAGGCGGCAACGCAAGTGCCACGTTTTTGGTTCGGGTGCCGCTTTTGCGGACAACGCGGCGCACCGCTTCGGCGACTTCGTCGAACTTTTCGACATTGCCGTCAGTGATCCAGCCGCGCTCGAGTGGCTCGATGGCGCATCGTTCGAGCACCAGTTTCCCGGTGGCATCGCGGCCGAGCTCGACCAGCTTGACGCTGGACGAGCTGACGTCCAAGCCAAGCAGTGGCGCGGGCTGCCGGCGAAAAAGCGATCCCAAGTCGGTCAAGGTTACGGTCCTGTCGGTTGTAACGATTGGAAATATTTGCGAGTGGTTGCATGCTATCAGCAACAATCGCAGCCAACAAAGCTGAAGAAGGTGTAGAGCGCTCATCCGTTGTCAAAAGGTCACGAGAGCTGCAACAAAGGTCACGAATTCTCGCGGCTCACTTTATGGACCGTGGCGCTTTCAAGACGGGCCATTTCACTTTTTATAATGTGCGGTGACTCCACCCCGCTCAATGCCCGATCCAACACGCCCGACCGGGCCCCGCAAACCTCCCCCACGCCCTAAAAGATCCACATGGCTCACGTGGCTGATGCGGATCGTTTTCTGGACATTGGGGCTCGCCGTTGCCGGCGTGGTGTCGATTCTTTGCGTGATTGCCGTCGCCTTGGCGGTGGCTTACCCCAACCTTCCGGACATATCGGAACTTTCGGACTACCGGCCCAAACTGCCGCTGAGAGTCTTCTCTTCTGAAGGCACGCTGATCGGTGAATTCGGTGAAGAGCGCCGAAACCTCACCCCGATCGGCACCATCCCCAAGGTGATGAAAGACGCGGTATTGGCAGCCGAAGACGCTCGCTTCTATGAGCACGGCGGTGTCGACTACAAGGGCGTGATCCGCGCCGGGCTGGCCAACGTCAACCGCGTGAAGAGCCAGGGCGCTTCCACCATCACGATGCAGGTGGCGCGAAACGTCTATCTGAGTTCCGAGAAGACGCTCACCCGCAAGATCTATGAAATCTTGCTGACGTTCAAGCTGGAGCACATGCTGAGCAAGGACCAGATTTTCGAGATCTATCTGAACCAGATCTACCTGGGCAACCGCGCCTATGGCTTTGCCGCTGCGTCGGAGGCTTACTTCGGCAAGCCGCTGCAAGATATATCGATCGCGCAAGCCGCCATGCTGGCAGGCTTGCCCAAGGCGCCCGGCGCCAACAATCCGGTCAGCAACCCGTCGCGTGCACGCGGCCGGCAGCTGTACGTCATCGACCGCATGCAAGAGGCGGGCTTCATCACGGCGGCACAAGCTGCGGACGCAAAAAAAGAAGAGCTTCAGCTTCGCGATGGCCCGGACACGACCCGGCTGCACGCCGAATACGTCGCCGAAACCGT
>JAQGMP010000342.1 GCA_028292285.1 Variovorax sp.
TGGAGTACGCCGACAAGGCGACGCTCTACGTGCCGGTGAGCCAGTTGCATCAGATCAGCCGCTACACCGGCGTCAGCGCCGACGAGGCGCCGCTGCACAAGCTCGGCTCCGGCCAGTGGGAAAAGGCAAAGCGCAAAGCCGCCGAGCAGGTGCGCGATTCGGCCGCCGAGTTGCTCAACATCTACGCGCGGCGCGCCGCCCGCGAAGGCCACGCTTTTCGCTATTCGGCTGCCGACTACGAGGTGTTCGCGAACGATTTCGGCTTCGAAGAAACGGCCGACCAGAAGGGCGCGATCCACGCGGTCATTCAGGACATGATCTCGCCGCAGCCGATGGACCGCCTCGTGTGCGGCGATGTCGGCTTCGGCAAGACCGAAGTCGCGCTGCGTGCCGCTTTCATCTCTGTCACCGGCGGCAAGCAAGTGGCCTTGTTGGCGCCAACCACTTTGCTGGCCGAACAGCACTACCAGACGCTGGTTGACCGCTTTGCCAAGTGGCCGGTCAAGGTGGCTGAAATGAGCCGCTTCAGGTCGGCAAAGGAGATCACTGCCGCCGCCAAGGGACTGGCCGAAGGCACCGTCGATATCGTCGTCGGCACCCACAAGCTGCTGTCGGCGTCGGTCAAGTTCAAGAACCTCGGCCTGCTCATCATCGACGAGGAGCATCGCTTCGGCGTGCGCCACAAGGAGGCGATGAAGGCGATGCGCGCCGAGGTCGACGTGCTCACGCTGACGGCCACGCCGATTCCGCGCACGCTCGGCATGGCGCTCGAAGGCTTGCGCGACCTGAGCGTGATCGCGACCGCGCCGCAGCGTCGCTTGGCGATCAAGACCTTCGTGCGCAACGAAGGCACCGGCGTGATCCGCGAAGCGGTGCTGCGCGAGCTGAAGCGCGGCGGGCAGGTCTACTTTCTGCACAACGAGGTCGAGACGATTCAGAACCGGCGCCAGAAGTTGGAAGAGATATTGCCGGAAGCACGCATCGCCGTCGCCCACGGTCAGATGCCGGAACGTGAACTGGAGCGCGTGATGCGCGACTTCGTGGCGCAGCGCTACAACCTGCTGTTGTGCTCGACCATCATCGAGACCGGCATCGACGTGCCGACCGCCAACACCATCGTGATGAGCCGCGCAGACAAGTTCGGCCTGGCGCAGTTGCACCAGTTGCGCGGCCGCGTCGGGCGCAGCCATCACCAGGCCTATGCGTACCTGATGGTCCCCGACATCGAAGGCCTGACCAAGCACGCGGCACAGCGGCTCGACGCCATCCAGCAGATGGAAGAACTGGGCTCGGGCTTCTATCTGGCGATGCACGATCTGGAGATTCGCGGTGCCGGTGAAGTGCTCGGCGACAACCAGAGCGGCAACATGATGGAGATCGGCTTTCAGCTCTACAACGAGATGCTCAGCGAGGCCGTGCGATCACTCAAGGCCGGCGAGGAGCCGGACCTGCTGTCGCCGCTCAACGTGACGACGGAGATCAACCTGCACGCGCCGGCCCTGCTGCCCGACAACTACTGCGGCGACGTGCATTTGCGCCTGTCGTTCTACAAGAAGCTCGCGACCGCCAAGACCAACGACCAGATCGACATCCTGCTCGAAGAAATCGTGGATCGCTTCGGCAAACTGCCGCCGCAGGCTCAGACCCTCATCGATACGCACCGCCTGCGCGTGCTGGCGCGGCCATATGGCGTCATCAAGGTCGATGCTGCGCCGGGCGTGATCCACATCACCTTCAAGAAAGACCCGCCGGTCGATTCGATGGCGATCATTCACCTGATCCAGAAGAACAAGCACATCAAGCTGGCCGGCAACGAAAAACTGCGCATCGAGCGGGAGTTGAAGGAGCCGAAAGAGCGAGCGCAGATGGTGCGGGATGTGTTGCGGAGCTTGGGGCAGCCGGTCGTCAAGGAAGCCGCTACCGCATGAGCGAATTCATAAAACCATCGTCTGGCCTCGTGCTCCAGCGCGTGAAAGCACCCCTGCGCCTGACCGACTTCAAGCTCATCGCCTTCGACATGGATTCGACACTGATCAACATCGAGTGCATCGACGAGATCGCCGATGCGGTCGGCAAAAAGGCCGAGGTCGCGGCCATCACCGAAGCCACGATGCGAGGCGAGATCAAGGACTTCAAAGAAAGCCTGCGCCGCCGCGTCGCGCTGCTGCAAGGGGTGCCGGTGGCGGCGTTGCAGCAGGTCTACGACGAGCGGCTGAAGCTCAACCCCGGCGCCGCCGAACTCGTGGCTGCGTGCAAGGCGGCCGGGCTCAAGGTACTGCTGGTGTCGGGTGGCTTCACCTTCTTCGCAAACCGCGTGAAAGACCGGCTCGGCATCGATTTCGCACGCTCGAACTTGCTCGACGAAGCCGATGGCAAGCTCACCGGCGAGGTCGTTCAGCAAAGCTGGGGCGACATCTGCGACGGTGCCGAAAAACGCCGCACGCTGCGCGAAGTGGCGTCCCTTCTTGGCGTCTCGCTCACTGAAACCATCGCGGTCGGCGATGGTGCCAACGACCTGCCGATGATGGCCGAGGCCGGCCTGTCGGTCGCCTACCACGCCAAACCGCGAGTCCGTGAACAGGCGATGGTCGCCATCAACGACGGCGGCCTCGACCGCCTGCTGGAGATCCTGAAATGAACGACACCGCCGCCGCGCCGCGCTACCGCGCCGATGCACTGATCGACTACGCGCAAGCGCTGCTGCAAAGAGCCGGCCTCGAAGCCGGCATGGCCGATGTCGTCGGGCGCACGCTGGTCGAAGGCGACTTGCTGGGGCACGACACGCATGGTCTCAATCTGCTGGCCGGCTACGTCAAGGAAATCGAATCGGGCGGCATGGCTCGCGACGGTGCGCCGACGGTGCTGTCGGACCGTCCGGCCGCCGTGCTGTGGGACGGCAACCGCCTGCCCGGTCCGTGGCTGATGGAGCAAGGCTTGAACCTGCTGCTGCCGCGCGCCCATGAACTCGGCACCGCGACGCTGGTGATCCGCCGCAGCCATCACATCGCTTGCCTCGCCGTCTACCTGCTGCGCGCGCTGCAGGAGAACATGCTGATGGTGCTGGCCTGCTCCGACCCGAACACCGCCAGCGTCGCACCCTTCGGCGGCACGCAGGCGGTGTTCACGCCCAATCCGCTGGCGCTCGGGTTTCCGCTGACGGCGGCTCCGGATGGTTCCGCCAGCGGCGTGATGGTCGACATCTCCGCCTCGATCACCACCAACGGCATGAGCAACCGCAAGCGCGCCGCGGGCCAGACCTTTGCGGAAGACTGGCTCATCGACGCAACCGGCAAGCCGACCAACCAGCCGCAGGTGCTGTTCGACACGCCGCCCGGCACCTTGCTGCCGGTCGGCGGCGTGAGCCATGGCCACAAGGGCTACGGCATGGCGCTGCTGGTCGAAGCGCTGACGGCCGGCATGGCCGGACATGGCCGCGCCGACGCGCCCGAAGGCTGGGGCGCGACGGTGCACATCACGCTGCACGATCTCGACGCTTTCGGCGGCAAGGTCGAATTCTTGCGGCAGATGGACCACGTCGCGCAGCAATGCCGCGACAACCTGCCGGTCGATGCGAGCAAGCCGGTGCGCTTGCCGGGCCAAGGCGGCTTGCAACGGCGCGACGAGCAATTAAAGAACGGCGTGCGCCTGCACCCGTCGATCGCGGCGGCATTGAAGGATGTCGAGCAACGCCACGGCCTGCAGTTGGCGCAAGCACGGCTTTGAAACGCCGGGACGCGGCCGAATCGAAGCAATGAGGTAGCGTCGATCAGGCAGTGCGAAGCGGCGGCACCACCGGCACATCACGCGAGCGCCACGCCAGCCAGCCGCACGCCGCCGCCGGCACGGCCAGGCACCAGAAGTTGCCGAGCGCATAGCCCGACGCACCACCGGCCGCGCCGCACAAAAAGGCCAGCACCGGCAGCCACATCTTGCGCAGCCGCGCGCGGGCGGCCACGCCTTCGTCGGCCTTGTCGCCCTCGAAAGGCCCACCGCGCCAGCGTTCCATCAGGTCGATCGTGACCTGCGTGACGTTGCCGGTCATTACGGTGGTGGGCGGCAAGCTCGCCAGTTCGAGCCGCATGAGCGCGTTCTGCATGCCCATGGCGGCGACCAGCGTCACGCCGATGACGATGGCCGACAACTCGCCCGCGTCGTTGGGCGTGCCCAGCAACAACGGCCACGCCATCGCGACCAGCAGCAGCACGCACTGCGTCCAGAACGCCGGTGCCAGGCGGCTGCGCCCGCGCCGCCGCAGCCAGTAGCTTGCCAGCGTGGTCAGTGCGACCGCGCCGATGAACACCGGAAACGACAGCAGTTTGGCGAAAAGCTCACCGTGGTGATGGACCAGTTCGGCGCCCATCAGCACGAAGTTGCCGGTGACGTGCGCCGTGAAGAGCCCGTACAGCCCGACGAAGCCGCAGGTGTCGACGAAAGCCGCGATAAAGCTCAGCAGCGCGGCGTCGATCTGCGACCGGTCCATGCCTGATCCGAAACGATCAGACCGGCGCGCCGCGGCGGCTGGATTCGAACAGGAACCAAGTGCGCCGCTCGGTCTCGTCGATCCAGTTTTCAAGCAGGCTCGACGACGCGATGTCGCGATGCTCGTCGGTCACGTTGTGCGCTTCGCGCAGGCGCGCGGCCAGCGTGGCGTTGTCTTCGCGAAGCTCCGACAGCATGTCGAGCGGATCGACGTAATCGCTGTCGTTGTCGCTGATGCGCTGCATGCGAGCGATGTGTCCGATGGAGCGCAGCGTGGTGCCGCCCACCTTGCGGATGCGCTCGGCGATCGGGTCGGTCATCGCGTACAGCTGGTCGCCCTGCTCGTCGAGCAGCAGGTGGTAGTCACGAAAGTGGGGGCCACTCATGTGCCAATGGAAATTCTTGGTCTTCAGGTAGAGCGCGAAGACATCGGCCAGCACGCCGTTGAGCGCCGCCGAAATATCGACCGTGGCCTCGGCTGCCAAGTCGCTCGGCGTGGCGAGCGGTGCCTTGCGGCGGGTCTTGAGGTCAGCTTGTTTTTTGGCGGTGGGTTTTGCCATGGGTAGCCTTTCGTTTGAGAAGAATGAAGAACTCTAAGCGTTTGCTTCGGACGGCGCATCACCCTCAAGGACAGGTACATCCGTAGCCGGTTTGGCAGTGCGGTGTCCCGGCTTGCCGAGAATCTCGACATAGAACTGCGGGCCGGCTTCCTTGGCCACGCCATCCATCAGCGCGGTCAGCGCCGACAGGTGCACCGCTTCCGCGGCTTCGGCCGTCGCGCCGAACTTGCAGTCGAAGTCGAGAAAATCGACATCTGCCGGCAGCGGGCGCCGACGCTCTCGCTTGATGTACTTGCGGATCTCGTGCTTGATCGCTTCGAGAACGCGATCGGGATTCTTGCCTTCGGGGCGCAGCTGGAAAGTCTTTTTCAT
>JAQGMP010000352.1 GCA_028292285.1 Variovorax sp.
TATGGCGTCGACATGAAGTGATCGTCGAAGTCACGACAGAAGAGACAACAGAAGTGACAGCGCCCCCATGCCGACAGCCATCCTGAGCGCGCTGCCTGAGGAGCAGCACGGCCTGCGCGAGCAGCTCGACGCGGCGCAGCACGTGCGGCATGCGGGGCGAGACTTCCACACCGGCCGCTGGCATGGCAAGCCGGTCGTGCTGGCGTTGTCGCGCGTCGGCAAGGTGGCCGCGGCAACGACGGCCACGGCGTTGATCGAACGCTTCGGCGTCCAGCGCATCGTGTTCACCGGCGTGGCGGGCGGCCTGCACCCCGATGTGCAGGTCGGTGACACCGTCATCGGCACGGAATTCCTGCAGCACGACATGGACGCGTCGCCGCTGTTCCCGCGACACGAGGTGCCGCTCTACGGCCGTTCGCGCTTCGCTGCCGACGCGGCGTTGGTCGACTTGCTGACGATGGCCGCAAGCGCCGTATCGACCGGCTTGTTCGACGCCGCCACCCGCGCGCACTTCAAGCTCGACGGCATGCGCATCCACAAGGGATTGCTCGTCAGCGGCGACCGATTCGTCTCGGCCGCCCAAGAGGCGCTGGCGCTCCAGCACCACCTCCCCGACGCGTTGGCAGTCGACATGGAAGGCGCAGCCGTAGCCCAGGTCTGCTACGACTATGCCGTCCCCTTCGCCGCAGTCAGAAACGTCTCCGACCGCGCCGACGACACAGCCCACGTCGACTTCCCCGCCTACCTCTCTCAAGTCGCCGGCAAGCAAGCCAGAGCCCTGGTCAGCGCCCTGCTTCCCCTCCTTGACTGACGTCCCGGCATCAGTTCCAAGAACACCGCGGAACGGGCTCTGCCCGGCCGCTGGTGTTGCCCCCGGTCAGGGGGGTGGGAGCAGCGACACGAAGTGCGCAGCGACCTGGGGGCGAGCCTAGCTGAGCCAGCCTTTCCGCCCGAAGTACCACATGGGAACAAGCGCACTCGCCATCATCAAAATCACCACGTACGGATAGCTCAGCGAAGAACCGAGCCATTCCAGCTCAGGAAACTTCATGTTCATGCCGTAGATGCTGGCCACCAGCGTCGGCGGCAGCAGCGCGACGCTCGCCACCGAAAAGATCTTGATGATCTTGTTCTGGTTGATGTTGATGAAACCGACGGTCGCATCCATCAGGAAGTTGATCTTGTCGAAGAGAAAGGCGGTGTGGTTGTCCAGCGATTCGATGTCGCGCAGGATCTGCCGCGCTTCTTCGAACTGTTCGGCGTTCAACATCTTGCTGCGCATCATGAAGCTGACCGCGCGGCGCGTGTCCATCACGTTGCGGCGGATGCGGCTGTTCAGGTCTTCGTGGCGCGCGATCTCGCCGAGCACTTCGCTCGCCAGCGCGTCGGTCATCTTGCCGGCCAGCACCTGTTCGCTGACCTTCTTCAGCTCGTCGTAGATGTTTTCCAGCGTGTCCGCAGAGTATTCGGCGTCGGCGTCGAACAGCTTCAGCAGCACTTCCTTGGCGTCTTCGATCAGGCCCGGTGCGCGGCGTGCGCGCATGCGCAGCAGGCGAAAGACCGGCACGTCTTCGTCATGAATCGAAAACAGCACGCCGCGGCTGCGCAGCTCGCTGTTGTGCTGGTTCAGGATGAAGGCGACGCGGACCGAGCGCGGGTCTTCGTCGTCGTCGATCAAGAAGTCGCTGCGAATGTGCAGTTCGCCGTTGTCTTCTTCGTAGAAGCGGGCGGACTCTTCGATGTCCTCGTCCATCGCATCTTCGGGGATGGACAGGCCGTAATACTGCTTGATCCAGCGTTTTTCGTCGACCGATGGCGACTCGAGGTCGACCCAGATCGGCTGGAACTTCGACAGCTCTTCGAGCGACTCGATTTCTTCCTGGACGAGGCGCCCGTTGGCGAGCGTAAAGATGTTGAGCATGGGCTCACTCCCGTGAATGGACTGTGCGGTTGAACGAGGGTGGGGCGCTTCCGAATCCCTCGATCGACACGCGCGTCAAACGGGAACCGAAAGCTGCCAAGACGGATAGGTTTCCAAGCGGAGTCTCCGGTTGCAGCAAGGCGCGAATTATGTCACCGGGTCCGCCGTGTAACGGTCATGCATCTGGATGGACATACAGTAAAGTTGTGCCGATGCAGACTGTGGCGCCACCTCTTCTTTCACCGCATGGGGCCGCGCCGACGACGCAGGCCGAACGGCTTGCCGCGGCGCTCGCCGGGCTCAACGAGGCGCAGCGTGCGGCGGTCGAACATGGTGTCGATGCGGCGCTTGGCGAGGGGTTGGCCGACGACCGGCCACTGCTGGTCATCGCCGGCGCCGGCTCGGGCAAGACCAGCACGCTGGCACACCGCGTGGCACGGCTCATCGCGCAGGGCACCGATCCGCAGCGCATCCTGCTGCTGACGTTTTCTCGCCGTGCCGCGCAAGAGATGGAGCGACGTGCCGGCCAGGTGGTGGCCCGTGTTTTCGGGTTGAAGTCCGAGGTGCCGCCGGCGCTGCCGTGGGCCGGCACTTTTCACGGCATCGGTGCGCGGCTGCTGCGCGAATACGCGGCGCATATCGGACTGAACGACAACTTCACCATCCACGACCGCGGCGATGCCGAAGATCTGATGGGCCTGGTGCGGCACGACCTCGGGCTGTCGACCAGCGCACGGCGCTTTCCGCACAAGGGAACCTGCCTGTCGATCTACTCCCGCACGGTGAATACGTGCGCGCCGCTGGCCGATGTTCTGAAGCAGGCGTTTCCCTGGTGCGCCGAGTGGGAAGTCGAACTCAAGCGTTTGTTCGGCGCCTATGTCGAGGCCAAGCAGCAGCAGAATGTGCTCGACTACGACGACCTGCTTTTGTACTGGGCGGGCATGGTCGCCGAACCCGCGTTGGCGGCGCAGATCGGCGCGCGCTTCGACCATGTGCTGGTCGACGAGTACCAGGACACGAACCGGCTGCAGGCGTCCATCCTGATGGCGCTGAAGCCCGATGGCCGCGGCGTCACCGTGGTGGGCGACGACGCGCAATCGATCTACTCGTTTCGTGGCGCGACGGTGCGCAACATCCTCGACTTTCCGATGCAGTTCACGCGCGAGGCGCGCATCGTCACGTTGGAGCGCAACTACCGATCGACGCAGCCGATCCTCGACGTGTCGAACGCGGTCATCGCGCAAGCGGCCGAGCGGCATGCCAAGACGCTGTGGACCGACAAGGCCTCGGCCGGCCGACCGCAATTGGTGCTGGTGCCCGACGAGGCCCAGCAGGCGCGCTGGGTGGCCGACCGCGTGCTGGCGCATCGTGAGGGCGGGCTCGCGCTCAAGTCGCAGGCGGTGCTCTTTCGCACGTCCACGCACAGCGCGGCGCTGGAACTCGAACTGGCGCGGCGCAACATCCCGTTCGTCAAGTACGGCGGACTCAAGTTTCTCGAAGCCGCGCACGTGAAGGACCTGCTCGCGGTGCTGCGCTTCGCCGAGAACCCGCGCGGCCGCATGGCGGGCTTTCGCGTGACGCAGATGATTCCGGGCATCGGGCCGGTGACGGCGACGCGGCTGCTCGATGCGATGGATGTGGCGGCCGATCCTGGCGCTGCGGTAAGTGCGTTCGAGCCGCCCGCAACCGCGCAGGTCGAATGGCAACGTTTTGCCGA
>JAQGMP010000356.1 GCA_028292285.1 Variovorax sp.
TGTAGTCGTCGGGCGTCACCGGCTTGTCGTTGATCGCGACCAGTCGGCCGCGGATCATCGGGGACCAGTCGAACTTCGAGACGCCGCCGTCGCGCAGCGACTTCTGGAACGCATCGCTCTGGTCGGGCATGACGTTGATGACGAAGCGGTTCGGCGCGTCCGGCGGCGTGGCGCGGCGCCAGCTCGCGACGAGGTCGGTGCGCAACAGCACCAACAGGATCAAGGCGAGCACACCGACTGCCAGCGCGCTCACCTGCACCACGGCGTACACCGGCCGCGCCGAGATTTGCCGCGTCGCCAGCACCAGCCAGCGCGGTGCCGTCGTCTCGTTGACGCTGCGCCGCAGCACCTTCACCGCGAGCCAGCTCAGCGCCGCGAACAACGCCACCGCCGCCGCGAAGCCGCCGACGGCGATGAGTCCGAGTTTGATGTCGCTGCTCGCTGCCAGCAGCAGCGCCGCGAAGCCCAGCACGCCGACGGTAAGCACCGCGACCGACGCCGGCTTGAGTCCGCCGACATCGCGCCGGATCACGCGCAGCGGCGGCACCTTGGCAAGCTGCAGCACCGGCGGCAGACCGAAGGCGAACAGCAGCGTCAAGCCCATGCCGAAGCCGAACGCCACCGGCCAGAAGGTGGCTGCCGGCAACGACGCATCGACGAGGCCGGCGAGCAGCGCGACGAAGACATAGTGCACGCCGAAGCCTATCGCGACGCCGAGCCCGCTCGCCACCAGTCCGATGACCAGGAACTCGAACCCATAGGCCATCGCGATGGTGCGCTGGCTCTGGCCGAGCACACGCAGCATCGCGCAATCGTCGAGATGGCTGGCGGCTATGCCGCGCGCTGCAAGTTCAACCGCGACAGCTGACAGCAGCGCGGCGAGCAGCGCCACGAGGTTCAAGAACTTATGGGCGCGGTCGAGCGTCTGCCGCATTTCGGGCCGGCCGGTTTCGAAGGAGTCGAGCCGCGCACCGCGCAGTTCGCCCTTCTTGAGCGTCGCGTCGGCGAAGTCGCTGAACGACTTGACCGCCACCGCATCGCCCGCGACGGCAAAGCGGTAATTAATGCGGCTGGCCGGCTGCACGAGCCCGGTACGCGCAACGTCGGCATGGTTGAGCATCACGCGTGGCGCGAAGCTCATGAATCCTGCCCCACGGTCAGGCTCGAGCACGACGATGCGCGCGATCTTCAATTGCGTGTCGCCGAGCAGCATCATGTCGCCGACTTTCAGGCCGAGCGATTCGAGCAGCGATGCATCGACCCACACGTCGCCCGGTGCCGGGATGTCGCGCGTCGGCTCGCCGGCGCCGTCGGCCGTGACGGAGGTTTGCAGGCGGCCACGCAATGGATAGCCGGCCTCGACCGCCTTCAGCGCGACCAGCTTGCTGGCACCGCCTTGCGCATCGCTGGCGCGCGCCATCGTGGGAAAGCCATAAGTGCCTGCTGCTTGCAGCCCCAACGCTTTCGCGCGCTCGACGAAAGCCGGCGGCGTCGGGTTGTCGCTGGCCAGCACCGCATCGCCGCCGAGCAGCTGCCGCGCATCGCGCTGCAGGCCGCCCTTGAGCCGGTCCGCAAAAAACCCGACGGCAGTGAGCGCGGCGACCGCCAGCAACACGGCGACGATCAGCAAGCGCAGTTCGCCCGCACGCAAATCACGCCAAAGGGTGCGCCAGCCTAGCCTGAAAGATGCATTCATCCGGCGACGATAGCTGACGCGGCCGCGGGGATTTCGGCGTAGGGTGATCCAGCTAGCCAAGGACTCCGTTCCGTTGCTAGACTCATTTCAAAAGGAGCTGCGCTTGAGCCCACGATGTGACCCCTTGAGAATGCTCGCCACGACCCTCGGCCTCGCGGCATTTGCGGCCTTGGCCGCGTGCGACAGGAAGCCGTCGTCACCGCCTGCGCCGAAGTCGTCCGTGGCCTCGGCAGAAGGCCCGACGGCAGCCTCGGGCGGACCCCCTTCCAGCGAATACCCTGCAGGGATCAAGCCGGCGCCGTCGGGCGACAAGGTCGATGGTGCGTCCGCGCACAAAGGGCCGTCCGAAGGCGGAACCGCTGTCGGCGGAATGGCCGCCGGCCAGGCTGCGACCTCCGGCACCGGCGGTGCTGCTGCACCGACTGCGGGGGACGGCAAGGCCAAATGATCGCCCCGATATTTTCGATCCACTAAAAAGACACGATGAAAAACGCAACGTTCGAGGAGGCCGCTTCATGGACATGAACAGACGCCATTTCTTTCGCGTCAGCAGCGCCGGCCTGGTCGGTTCCAGCCTGGCGGTGCTCGGCTTTTCGCCGACGGCCGCGCTGGCCGAAGCACGCAACTTCAAGCTGGCCCGCACCACCGAAACACGCAACACCTGTCCGTACTGCTCGGTTGGCTGCGGCATCATCATGTACAGCCTGGGCGACAACGCCAAGAACGTGGTGTCGTCCATCCTCCACATCGAGGGCGACCCCGATCACCCGGTCAACCGCGGCACGCTGTGCCCCAAGGGCGCAGGCCTGCTCGACTTCGTGCACAGCCCCAACCGGCTCAAGTACCCGGAGATTCGCGAGCCCGGCAGCAGCGAGTGGAAGCGCATCAGCTGGGATTCGGCATTCGACCGCATTGCCAAGCTGCTGAAGGACGACCGCGACGCCAACTTCCAGAAGACCAACGCCGACGGCCAGACGGTCAACCGCTGGACCAGCACCGGCATGCTCTGCGCGTCGGCGTCTTCCAACGAAACCGGCTACATCACTCACAAGGCATTCCGCTCGCTCGGGATGCTCGTCTTCGACAATCAAGCCCGCGTTTGACACGGACCGACGGTGGCCAGTCTGGCCCCGACGTTCGGCAGAGGCGCAATGACCAACCATTGGCAGGACATCCAGAACGCGGATGTCGTGCTGATCATGGGTGGCAACGCCGCGGAGGCGCATCCGTGCGGCTTCAAGTGGGTGATCGAGGCCAAGAAGCACAACAAGGCGCGGCTCGTCGTGGTCGACCCGCGCTTCACGCGGTCGGCTGCCATGGCGGACTATTACGCGCCGGTGCGCGCCGGGTCGGACATCGCCTTTTTATCGGGCGTGCTCAACTATTTGCTGAGCAACGAGAAGATCCAGACCGAGTACGTCAGGCACTACACCAACGCGCCTTTCATCATCGGGCCCGACTACAAGTTCGAAGACGGCCTCTTCAGCGGCTACGATCCTGAAAAGCGCAACTACGACCCCAAGTCGTGGGGTTACGCGCTCGACGACGCCGGCATGGCCAAGGTCGACATGACCATGCAAGATCCGCAGTGCGTTTTGCAGATCATGAAGCGGCACTACGCGCGCTACACGCCCGAACTGGTGAGCCGCATCACCGGCACGCCGCAAGACAAGTTCCTGAAAGTGTGCGAATACATCGCCAGCACCAGCGTGCCGACGCGCACGATGACGGTCATGTATGCGCTCGGCTGGACGCAGCACAGCACGGGCTCGCAGATGATCCGCACCGCCGCCATCATGCAGCTGCTGCTGGGCAACATCGGCGTGCCCGGTGGCGGCATGAACGCGCTGCGCGGGCACAGCAACATCCAGGGCCTGACCGACCTCGGGCTGCTGTCGAATTCGCTGCCGGGCTACATGTCGCTGGCGCGCGATGACGAGCAAACACTCGACGTCTATTACAAGACCCGCGCCCTGAAGCCGCTGCGGCCCAACCAGATGAGCTACTGGCAGAACTACCCCAAGTTCTTCGTCAGCCAGCAAAAATCGTGGTGGGGCGACAAGGCGCAAGCGGACAACAACTGGGCCTTCGATTACCTGCCCTAGATCGACAAGCTGTACGACGTGCTGCAGGCCTTCGAGCTGATGAACAAGGGCGCCATCAACGGCTA
>JAQGMP010000680.1 GCA_028292285.1 Variovorax sp.
CGCCGGCGATCTTTTTGACTTGCATGGTGTGTTCGATGAAAAGGTTGACCCTGAAAACAGGTTCTTGATGCAGAACGTTTGTTCAGTGTAAAGAAATAAGTAGGTCAATGAAAGGTGGGAGTTCCCCCTGAAATATGGACTTCGAGGCTGCCGGAATACAGCAAAGTTCAATCCGTGAAATTTGCGCCGGCCTGCAGCGTTCGGTGCACGACGCTTCCGCTATCGTGCGCCGGAGTCACCGCCATTGCAGCCGACAAAGCACCACGCCAATTCGCATCCAGCATGAACACGCCAAGACCACGGACGCCGCTGCCACCGGGCGCATGCGACTGCCATACCCACGTCTTTCCGGAGGCGCGCAACTTTCCGTTCCACCCGACGCGCCGCTACACACCGCCCACCGCATCGATCGAATCACTGACCACTTTGCACGATGGCCTGGGCATTCCGCGCGTGGTCATCGTGCAACCCAGCGTTTATGGGCCGGACAACGCGGCGACGCTTCACGCGCTGCGCCTGCTGGGCAAGCGGCGTGCGCGCGGTGTCGCGGTCATCGACGACGACATTTCGGACGCGGTGCTGAACGAATTGGCGGCCGCCGGCGTTTGTGGCGTTCGCGTCAACCTGGAGATCGACAACGCTGGCGACGCAAGCGAAGCGTCGGCGCAGATGGTGCGCACCGCCGCGCGCGTCGCACTGCTCGGCTGGCACGTGCAGGTGTACGCCAGCATGCAATTGCTGGCCGCTTGCAGCGACGTCGTCCGCGCGTTGCCGGTGCCGGTCGTGTTCGACCACTACGCCGGCGCGCAAGCGGGTTTCGGCGCGGATCAGCGAGGGCTCGAAGAAGTGCTCGAGCTGGTCCGCGACGGCCGGGCGTACGTCAAGCTCTCTGCGCCCTATCGATGTTCGAAGCAGGCGGACTACGCGGACCTGGAGCCATTGGCCCAACGCTTCATCGCCTGCAACCCCGAGCGCATGCTGTGGGGCAGCGACTGGCCCCATCCGCAACCCGGTGTACGGCCGCATGCCACCGACATTTTTCCACCGCACGACGTCGACAACGCTCAGGTGCTGGACCAGCTTCGCCGATGGACCGCCGACGAAAGCACCTTTCGCAAGATGCTCGTCGAGAACCCGGCGCGGCTCTACGGCTTCGGCGATTGAGAACAGACCCAAAGGAAACATCCACCATGGACACCGTTCAACTCACGCAACCCCGGCAACCCGCTGTCGGGCAGGAGCGCCCGGGCACCCGCAGCCTGACGCGCGGCATCCGCCTGATGCGCATGATCGCGTCGCGCCCGCAGTTCGGCTGGCGACTGTCGGACCTGGCCGCCGCCTGCGACCTCGACCGCGCCACCGTGCACCGCATGCTGGCCTGCATGACCGAAGAACGCATGGTGGTGCAGCGCGCAGCCGATCGCCACTACATGCCCGGACCGCTGATGTACGAACTGGGCCTGGCGCTGCCCGACCAGGTGCAGTTCCAGCTGCGCGCCGAGGCCATGCTGCAGGTCTTCGCGCGCCGCCTGGGCGGTGTCGCCGTGCTGCTGCTGCGAAGCGGCAACGAATACGTTTGCAGCGTGCGCGCCGGCGCGCTGGCGCTGTCGGGCTCGGTGCTGTACCCGGGGGCGCGCAGGCCGCTCTTCACCGCGGCGGGCGGCGTGGCGATCCTGCAGACCCTGTCGCCGGACGAAGCCCATGCCGTCTTGCTCGACAACGTGGCGCAGGAAGTCGCACGCTGCGGCACCGGCCGGCTGGCCGCGCTGCAGAAGATGCGCGAGCGCTCCGACCGCCACGGCTTCGGTGTGAATCTGGGGGACGTGGTGCCGGGCGTGCACGCCTTCGCGGTGCCTGTGCGCGCCGCCGACGGCTGCACGGTCGCGTCGCTGAGCCTGCTCGGCACCCCCGAGCTGCATGGCGAACAACGCATCGACGACCTGCGCCGTGAGCTCGATGCGATGGCTGCCGCCCTGGGTGCGGAGGTGCGCAAGTGACGCGGGTCTGCATCGTCGGCGCCGGCGCGGTCGGCGGCTATGTCGGCGCACACCTGACGCAGGCGGGTGTCGACACGCTGCTGGTCGACGCCTGGCCAGAGCATGTCGAGACCATGCGCAAGCAAGGCCTGAAAGTCACCGGCATGCCCGGCTTGGAACGCAACGGCTCGGTGCAGACGCCGGTGCGCGCTCTGCACATCTGCGACGTGCCGCAGCTGCTGCGCGAAGGGCCGATCGATGTCGCCTTCATTGCCGTCAAGGCCTACGACACTGCGTGGGCCACGCAGATGATTCTTCCGTACCTGGCGCCGACCGGGTGCCTGGTCTCATTGCAGAACGGCATCAACGAAGACGCCATCGCCGCTATCGCCGGGTGGGGGCGCGTGCTCGGCTGTTCGGTCAGCGCGCTTGCGGCGGAGCTGGTCGAGCCGGGGCTCATCGTTCGAAACTCGCCGCTCGGCGACGACAAGAAACCGGGCGTGCGCATCGGCGAACTGCATGGCCAGATCACGCCTCGGGCGCAGATGATCGGCGACTTGCTGGCGCACGGCGACACCTGCAAGGTCACCACCAACCTGTGGGGCGAGCGCTGGTCGAAGCTCACCATCAACGCCATGCGCAACGGCGTGTGCGCCCTGACCGGGCTGACCGGCAAGCAGCGCGACCTGAACGACGTGGCGCGCAACCTGACGATCCAGCTCGGCAGCTCCTGCATACGCGTGGGCCGGGCGCTGGGCCTGGCGCTCGAGCCCGTGGGCGGGCTCGACCTCGACCTGCTGGCTCGCGCGGAACAGGACAGCGCGGCGCACGAAGCCATCACGCGGATGATCATGGAAGTGGTCAACTCGCGCGCCGACGGCCAGCGCCCGTCGATGGGCCAGGACATCCGCAAGGGGCGCCGCACCGAGACCGACTACATCAACGGGCTGGTCGCGCAACGCGGCGAAGAAGTGGGCGTCGACGTGCACCTGCATCGCCGCGTGAACGATGTCATCAAGCGAATCGAGAAGGGCGAGATCGCGCCGAGCCCCGACTGGTTGAAAGACATCGTCGCCTGAACGCCGCGGGCTGCACGCGGGTGACACGCGGACGACAAGGCGTCTATTCCAGCTGGATCTCCGCCTTCTTGACCACGGCGTCCCATCGCGCTTCTTCGGCAACGATATGCGCGCCCACTTGCGCAGGTGTGGCCGGCCGCGACATTTCGACACCGCCGACAGATTTCATCTTGACGGCGAAAGACTCGCTCGCGATGACCTTGTTGGCGGCCGCATTCAACTTGGCGACGACGTCGGTCGGCGTCTGCCGGGGGCCGACCAGCACGAAGTTGACGGTTGCCTTGAAAGCAGGCATGCCGGCCTCGTCCATCGTCGGCAGTTCCGGGAAGGCGGGGTCGCGCCTCTCGGCGGCCAGGCCGTAGCCCTTCAGCTTGCCATTGCGGACGTACTCCATCACGCCCGTGGGCAGGAAGGCGTAGGTCACGCGATCGCTCATCAGGTCGAGCTGAACCTGGTTGCCGCCCTTGTAGGGAACGTGCAGCGTCCTGACGCCGATCTCCTTGTTGAACATCTCGGCCATCAGGTGGATGGGCGTGCCGATGCCCGACGACCCGTACGAATACTTCGAAGGGTCGGCCTTCAACAAGGCGATGAACTCCTTCAAACTGGTCGCGGGCAGGGCAGGCGAGGCCACGAGCACGAAGCCGATCGTCAGTACATCCGACACAGGTGCAAAGTCGCGCAGGCCGTTGTACGGGAGCTTGGCTTGCAGCGACGGCGCCACGATGGCCGGAAGGTTGGCGAACATCAGTGTGTAGCCGTCGGCCGCTGCACGCGTCACATAGGCACCGGCAATGGTCTGGCTGACGCCGGGCCGGTTGTCGATGATGACCGGCGCGTTCAATATCTGACCGAAGTCCATGCCGAAAGAGCGGGCGATGACATCGGTCGGGCTGCCGGCCGCGAAAGGCACCACGATCGTGATCGCCTTGTTCGGAAAGCCTTGCGCCAGCGCTGCCGCCGGCAAGACCAGCGCGGCGAGCGCACCTGCCAGCAGGCCGGTTGCTTTCCTCTTGTTCATCGCGGAAAAATCCATGTCTCTTGTCTCCTGTATGTGTCAGGTTGCTGTGTGTCATGCCTTCTGATATTTGCAGCGTATCGGCCGCCTGTGCCGCTGCCCATAGGGAGACGACGCCGAGTTCCATCTGTTGAACTTTTCGCGTTCTGAAGTTGGCGGATACAAGCTGGCTTTTTATCGTTTATCCCCGCCGCATCCATCGCAAGCTGGATGGCTGCACGGCGGATCGCACGCTGGACGCCGCCGGCCGCGTCGTGGCGCAGCGGACAGGAACCACTGACATGACTGAAACACATCTGCACATCGAGTGCTTGCATTCCCGAAAATGACGTCACTCGATGTTGGCTGCGACCGGAACAGGGTCACCGGCGGCGGAGTCACCTCCGGGGCTGGACTTCGCATTCGTGCTGCTCGGATTTCTACGCGGCGAAGAGACCGCGAAGGCAATCCAACTGATGCTCGAGTACGACCCGGCTCCGCCGTTTCGCAGCGGCCATCCGGATGTTGCCGATCCGAAGACGGTCGAGATGGTCCGGGAGGCGGCCAAGGCCATGCTGGAGCGTCGCAAAGCGACCGCGACGCTGGCGGCATCACGTTTGAAAAATTGAAGTGTGCCCTGGCCGTGGTGTGAATACGCATCGGCCGACCCGCCTCCGGCAACCACGCCGTGAGGATGGTGCTCGACCGCGGCTCGGCGATGTGAAGCAGCTTGCCGTCGGCGCTGGCAAACTCCGAGGACGCGCGGGCAAATATCCGCGGCGCGGGTGACACTGCCGCATTCACGCAAACTGCGCTGCGCAACCTGCGGGCTCGATGGCCCGCCCAACGAAAGTCGAACAATGGTCTGCACCGAGACGCGGCAGCGCGTGACGGCGTTGTCGAAAATCCTTAAGGCCGGGCTGTGATGGCCGTGACGCGCCGCGCATTCGGCGCCGCCGCGGGCAGCCTTCTGCTGACCCACTGCACAAGCATGCGGCCCGATGCGCGTGCCGCCGCCATCGCCGAACTCGGCGGCACCGGCAAGCTGCGCGCGGCGATCAACTTCGGCAATCCGATCCTCGCGAATCGCGGTGCCGCCGGCGAGCCGACGGGCGTCTCGGTCGACCTTGCCCGCGAGGCCGCGCGCCGCC
>JAQGMP010000404.1 GCA_028292285.1 Variovorax sp.
CCATCATCCGCGACAGCGCCGACTTCTATCCGATCTACGCGGAGCGTGACTTCAAGTACAACAACATCAAGCAAGGCAACCGCAACGCGCTG
This sequence comes from Variovorax sp., assembly GCA_028292285.1. Lineage (GTDB taxonomy): Bacteria > Pseudomonadota > Gammaproteobacteria > Burkholderiales > Burkholderiaceae_C > Variovorax. The sequence goes on from JAQGMP010000404.1 coordinate 93, forward strand.
CTCTACACCGATCCCACGGTCGATGGACTGAAGACTGGCCACACCGAGGAGGCGGGTTACTGTCTGGTCACCTCGTCGAAGCGCAACGGGATGCGCCTGATCACGGTGATCCTCAACACCAGCAGCGCGAAGGCACGCGCAGACGAGACCCGCGCGCTGCTCGGATGGGGCTTCGCCAACTTCGAACAGGCCACGCCCATCCAGCCCAACACGGCGGTGACAGCTGCAAAGGTCAACTTCGGCAAGGCCGACACCGTTCCGGCGGTTTTGGGGTCACCATGGACGGTGACCGTGCCGCGCGGTCAAAAGGTGCAGACGTCGGTGCAGATCAAGCCTGGGCTGGAGGCACCGGTGACCAAGGGTGCGGTGATCGGCAAGGTGGTCGCGAGCTCGAACGGCAAGCCCGTCGGAGAGACCCAACTGGTTGCGCAGACCGATGTGGAGCGTGCCGGCTTCATGCTGCGTTCGTGGCAGCACGTGACCGGATTGTTTGGCAAGTGAGCGTGACTTTGTGCGACCGCTAGAGTCAGTGCATGCGAAGGGCGCGCATCCAGGACGCGGCCGTCGCGAGTCACTGATGGCGACGGCGTGCTGACTCGCGACGAGCAGCTGCGAGGTACTACCCCGTCAAAAGACGGTCAAACGCCAAGTGTCGCCGGCTTCTGTCCGTGCTGCGCAGCTATGGGACAAAGTCCCGCCATGTCAAAGACGTGGCGCAACGGGAATTGCGCGGCCTCTGCCGTCTCATGATCGCGATCGATCCAGACGCAACTCGCACCCAGCGCGTGGCCGGCCTCCAGGTCGTACTGTCGATTGACGGCGGCGTATATCCAGTCTTTCGGAGCGACGCGTGAGATCTCGAGAAACCTGCGCGCATGACAATCCGCCGGCTTGTAGGATTTCACATCCTGCGCGGTGATCACCAGGTCGAAGGCGATATCAAAGTGGTTGAGTGTCCCCGCGATCAAGTCGCGGTCGACATTGGAAAGAATCGCGAGCTTCCAACCTTGTTTCTTGAGTTCGACCAGCGCGCCGTTGGTGTCGCTGTAAAGCGGCCAGAAAGGCAGCGTCGCCGCAAGAACCTGTTCGTCGCCCGGGTTGAGCACGACGTGTAATTCCGCGGCCATGCGCCGCACGGACTCGGCAAGAACCTCGCGATATGGGCGATAGGGCTCGTGCATTTCGATGTCGCCTTCTATGCGTCGATGCAGCGCCACCAATGCGCTTCCGTGGTTAGGCGCGACGATCTCCAAAGAATTTTGCATGCCTGTGCGCCAGTCCACCAGGGTTCCGTAGCAGTCGAAACTAATCCACTTGTTCATATGCATTTCCAGGGTTGTTGAGCAATCGAAGTGCGAGCAAGGTTCAGGCGCGATAGTCGACCGGATCGCTGAACGCGGGGTCGTCGTGCATGGCCCAGTAGCCGTCGTACAACCGGGTGGTGATCGGGCCCGGGAACTGCTGGGGAAATCTCGGCAGTGGCTTGCCGTCGATCTTGGCGATCGGCAGCACCCCGCCGCCGCTCGACGTGATGAACACTTCGTCGGCGTCGCGCAGCGCGGCCACCGGCATCGGCGCGACGCGCAGCGGAATACCGAGCGAGCCGCACAGCTCGATGGCCGTGCGGCGCGAAATGCCTTCGAGCACGCCGCGGTCGGCCGTGTACACCACGCCGTCTTTCACGGCAAACACGTTGAAGCCGGGGCCTTCCGTGATGTTGCCGTCTGCGTCGACCACGCAACTGGTGTCGTGGCCATTCTCGTAGGCGTCGAACATCGATTGCACCAGGTCCATCCAGTGGTAATTTTTGATGGTCGGGTCGACCGATGCGGGCGAGATGCGTTGCCGTTCGCTGATATGCAGGTCGATGCCGGCCAGCTGCTTTTCGCGCGAGGCGATCCACATGTACGGCAAGGCGTACGCATAGAAGCGGTTCTGTGCTTGCCGCGGGTCGCGTGCGCCCTTGGGGGGCACGCCGCGGGTGCAGACCATGGCGACGTAGCCGTCTTGCAGGCCACTGGCGCGCACGCAGCCGTGCAGGATGTCGCGCAGCGCGTCGCGGTCGTACTGGATGGCGAGGTTCATCTTCTTCAAGCTCACGAAGAAGCGCTCGATATGCGCGTCGAGCCGGAAGAAGCTGCCGTGCCAGGTGGTCGCGACGTCGTAGGTCACGTCGGAGCGAGTGAAGCCCCAGTCGAACATCGAGATCTTCGCTTCGGACAACGGCGCGTAGGCGCCGTCGATGAAGACGCAGCCGCCTTCGAACTGATTGGCCGCCGGCGCTTTCGGAACGACGGGTTCGACAGACGCGAGGGATGAGATGGACATGCCGAACTCCAGAAATCAAAGCATAATTGTACGACGTTCAATTAAGATTGAACAATGATCAATTATTAGGTTCGTCAAAATGTAGAATCAGGGATGCTGCGCCCCCTTTCCTCCGCCGCCAAGAAAGAAACCGCACCGCCGGCTCGTGCCAAGGTCGGGCGGCCCCGCAAAACTGATCCCGCAACATCCGCAAGCGCGGCCCTCGGGCGTGATCGCATCTTCAAGGCGGCGCTTGAGGTCATCGACGCAGAAGGCTTGGCGGCCTTCAACATACGGGCGCTGGCGAATCGGCTCGACGTGTTTCCGGCCGCGATCTACTGGCACGTTCCAAGCCGCGATGCGCTGGTGTCGGGCGCCATTGCGCTGGCACTGCTGGGCGTGGCCGCGGGTGTACCCGACGGCACCTGGCAGCAACGCCTGCGTTCGGTGTTTCAACGCTTTCGGGAGGCGCTTCGTAAGCACCCGCACCTGGCGCCGGTGGTCGCGAGCGAGCTGGCCTACAACGCTGCGTTTGATGCGCCGTTGCTCGAGCACGTTGTGGCGGCGCTTGAGGATGCGCGATTCGACGGCGAAGCGCTAGTCGACGCCTTCAACGTGGTGATCGCTGCGATGTGCGGCTTTGCGACGCTGGAACTTTCGACCGCACCGGCCGGTTCACCCGTCGGTTGGGAAGCCGCATGCCGTGCGCAAATCGACGCAGTCGACACCTTGCACCATCCGCACCTCGGGCGGCATCTCGGCGACCTGCGCAACAGGGCGTTCCAGGTGCGCTGGTCGAGCGGCAAGGACCAGCCGCTCGACAGCGGCTTCGAGGCGTGGATCGACGTCGTGCTTCGCGGACTCAATGCTCGCAGTCGCGCGTTGCGCAAGGCAGCGACGGTCCGGTAGCTGCAGGTTTTTTCAAGAAGTCGTTCTCTGGGCCAAAGAGAAGATGGGTTCAAGCCAGCCAGCTTGCTTCAGGGCTGAGGCGCCAGCAGGGAGTCTTCGAGCGTGTTCTGCTGCTGCGGGCCCCGTGCTTCAGCCATTTCAGCGCACGGCATTGTTCGTCCGACGGGTCGCGACCGAGTCGAACGTGCCGTCAGTCTGCTCTGTCCAAGGCAGGGACTTACACGGGGTTCAGGTTCTCCGCGAAGAACTCGCGCAGGGCGCGCGACGCGCGGCGCGCCGTCGGAGCGTGATAGAAAAACCCAGGCCGGCTGGCATCGGGGTCGGTGTATGAATGGCCTGCCTGACCGTAGTGCATCAGTTGCCAGTCGAGCCTGGCGGCCGTCATCTCGTCGACAAATGCATTGACCTGGTCCCTCGGGACCGACGGGTCCTGCGCTCCATGCAGCACCAAAATCGCGCCCTTGACGTTGTGCGCATCGGCCGGCGTCGGCGTTTCGAGCGAGCCGTGCAGGGACGCAAAAGCCCTCAGGTCGGCGCCCGAGCGTGCCAGTTCCAGCGCCGCCGTGCCGCCGAAGCAAAACCCGCAGGCGCCGATGTTAGAGAGGGCGACCGTGGATTGCGCCTGGAAGGCGCGCAGTGCCGCGTTCATGCGCTTGCGCAGTTCGGCGCGATCCTGCTTCAGCGGTGCGATCACCGCCATCGCCTGCTCGGGCGTGGTCGGGCGGACCCCCTTGCCGTAAACGTCAGCGACCAGCACCGCGTAGCGAGGACCGACGGTTGTGGCGACGATCTCGAGTGCCTGCTGGCGAATACCCATGAAGTTGGGAACCGCCAACACCCCGGCCTGTGCACCGGTGCGGCGCTTGTCGAACATCAGCACGCTCTCGTAGTCGCTTCCGTCGAAGCGATGCGGGACCAGTGCGATGCCCAGATCGGCAGCGGAGATGCCAAAGTGCTCGGCGACTTTGGCAGTATCAAAAGGGTGGGTCATTCGACGTAACTCCGGATTAAGAAAAAAAACAATAGAGGAATGTCTCGCAGCGAGCGCACTTAGTGCTCGGCCCACGAAATTGGAAGTCGCATCACATCGACGAGTCGATTGCGGGCTGCTTTCGGCGTGTAGCTATGGATGTGCCTCATCGGCAAACGAGCCGCCTCGTCCATGCGGGAAATCTTACCGGCCACGCGCCCTATCGATGTCGCGCAACAAGAGCGTACGCGGCTTGCCTACCTGCGCTGGCAAGAAGAACTTCAGTTGCTTGGCCCTGCCGCATTCCCGGGGGCCGTGCCGCCCACCCGAGGCCAGTGCGCAAGCAGGCCGGTCGCCTGCTCGAACAAGGCACAGGCGCGAAGAAGCCCGACGTCGTCGCGAAAACGACCTACCAGTTGCAAGCCGACCGGCAGACCATCAGACCCGAAACCGCAGGGCACGCTAACTGCGGGATGTCCGGTCATGTTGAAAGGCATAGTCCAGGGAAACCAGTTGGCACGCACCCCATCGTAGGAAATGCCATCGATGTCCAGCAGTCCGAAAAGATCCTGGTCGATCGGCAACGCGGTTCGAGAAAGAGTGGGCATGGCGAGAAAGTCGGCGCGGGCCAGCAGCGTCTGCACGCGATGGAAGAGGGCGGTGCGATCGAACATGGCCTGCTGGTAGTCCATCCCGCTGAAGCGTTCCGCCAGCGCAAGCTGCTTCAGGAACGTTTCGCTCAGTTCGTCGCGGTGCTTGGCAGCCAGGCTCTCGAAACGTGTACGCCACACGGTATGGTTGATGGCGCGCCAGATCGGCTCGACGTCGAAACCTTCGCCGGACATCGGCTCCAGTTCGGCGCCAAGCGAGGTCAGCGTTTCAAGGCTGCGCGAGAACGCCTTGGCCACGTCTGCTGCTACGGGGCGGCCCGGTGGCGCCACGCAGTAAAGGACGCGACGCCCGCGGAGGTCGCCGCGCGGTGCGGCGCCGTCGACGTAGTCGACAGGCGAGAGCCCGATAGACCAGGGGTCGCAGGCATGAGCGCCGGCCATTGTATGCAGCATCAGCGCAGTATCGGCCACGGTGCGAGTCATGGGGGTGACATAGGTCTGGTTGCCGAAGATGTCCTGCGCCTGACTGTGGGGGATTACACCGTTGCTCTGCTTGAAACCGACCACGCCGTTGCAGGCAGCCGGGATGCGTGTCGAGCCGCCGCCGTCGGTGGCGATAGCCAGCGGTGCGATGCCGATCGCCACGGCGACGGCGGCACCGCCGCTGGAGCCACCGCTGGAGCGCGCGGCATTCCAGGCATTTCGAGTTCGTCCGAAGAGCGGTGCATCTGTGAGGCATTTGGTGCCGAACTCCGGCGTGGTCGTTTTTCCCAACAAGATGGCGCCGCTGGCTTTAAGGCGCGCAACGGCCACTGCATCGTGTGCGGGAACGTTATCCCTGTGCGTGACAGCCCCGAAAGTCGTGCGCACTCCGCGCGTGTTCACCAGATCCTTTGCGGTGAAAGGAATACCATGCAAGTCACCCAGCGCGTCGCCGCGCATCACCGCGCGTTCGGCTTCGCGTGCCGCTTCCATCGCCTGATCTGCACACAGTGTGATGAAGCAATTCAGTTCGGGCTGCAGACGTTCGGCGCGCGCCACCACGGCCTGCATGAGCTCGACGGGTGATAGCGATTTGTCGCGCATCCGCAGGCGCAGATCCGTGGCGGACAGGAAACACAGTTCTTCATCCATTGCGATAACGTCTTCTCTCGTTGCGCGACAGACGTCACGTGGTACATATCTTGCACGAAAGCTAAATACCACGACGGTTTGTCCGTCATTCTTTTTTCCGACTGGAGTGTTTGGATGTTGAAGAAACTGGACCTTGTTCTGGTGACCTTGATGATGGTCGCGCTTCCTTTGGCTGGCGTTGCGCAGCCGAAGAAAGACAGTGTCGTGATGGGGATGACGCTGGAGCCGCCCGGCTTGGATCCGACGACGGGCGCGGCAGCGGCGATCTCCGAGGTCACCCTCTACAACCTCTACGAGACATTGACCAAGATCCGGGAGGACGGCACCGTTGCGCCGTTGCTGGCAGACAGCTGGGAAGTGGCGCCAGACCTCAAGACCTACACATTCAAGCTCAAGCACGGTGTGAAATTCCACAACGGTGAAGTCTTTGACTCGCAGGCCGTTAAGTTTTCTTTTGAACGCGCCGCAGCTGCAACGTCCACCAACAAGGATCGAAGTCTGTTCCAGACCATGGCGTTCGTGAACGCCTCGGATCCGGAAACGGTGGTGATAGGGATGAAGAATCCCGAGCCCAACCTCGCCTTTCTGCTGGCTCAGGCGACAGCATCCATTGTCGAACCCAAGAGCGCGCCTACCGATGCAACCAGGCCTGTGGGCACCGGCCCTTATACCTTGGCCAACTGGGCAAAGGGCTCATCGATCACGCTGGCGGCGTGGCCAGCGTACCGCCAGGCGGCAGCGATTCAGATGAAGAAGGTGACCATCCGGTTCATCAGCGATCCGTCGGCGCAGGTGGCAGCCCTCCTTTCCGGGGACGTCGACGCCTTTCCCAAAGTCTACGCTGGCCGTAGCATCGGACAGTTCAAATCGGACCCCCGCTTCGCAGTGCTGGTCGGCGGCTCGAAGTCGAAGACCATCGTGGGCATCAACCATAGACGGAAGCCCCTGGACGACGTACGCGTACGACGGGCTATCTTGATGGCAATCGACCGGAAGGCGATGATTGACGGCGCGGTGGATGGCTTCGGCGTGCCCATCGGCAGCTTCTACACACCGGGGTCGCTCGGCTATGTCGATACCACCGGCGTCAACGCCTTCGATGTGGAAGGCGCTAAAAAGCTGCTCGCGGAAGCGGGTGTCAAAACGCCGCTCGAACTGAGCCTCAAGCTGCCGCCGCCGCCGTATGCGCGGCAAGGGGGTGAGGTCCTTGCCGCGCAGCTCGCCAAGATCGGCGTCATTGCGAAGATCGAGAACGTCGAGTGGGCCCAATGGCTGTCAAGCGTGTTCAGTGGTCCCTTCAACTATGACCTGACCATCGTGTCGCATGTGGAGCCGTTTGACCTGGTCAAATACACCGAGGACAACTACTACATCGGCTACAAGTCACCGGCCTTCAATTCGTTGTATCGCGAAATCACAAACACGCCGCGTGAGGCCGATCGAGCACGGCTGCTCGGTGACGCTCAACGCATCCTGGCCAAGGATGCGGCTGCGGGTTTCCTGTTCCAGCCGCAATGGATCAGCATCTCGAATAAGCGCCTCAAAGGCATGTGGAAAGAGATTCCTCTATTCGCCACGGACTTGAGCGCATGGCGCTGGCAGTAGGCCATCTCACTTGCGGGATCTTAAGCAGACAAATTCCAAGCCGACGGGTAAGCGTTCCTCGACCATTCATCCGGTACTTGTCGCCGTGCGAGCCGTGCGAGCATGCATGCGTACCAGGTTTTCCATGTCAGCGGAAGCCAACTCCGAGCGCCGCCGCCCGCCCGAAGCCACGCAAGGAGGAAGAAGGCGCGATCGCGCTTGCCACGCAGCGTGTCATTGCAGGTCGCCAGCAGCAGCTGCAGTAGATCCTTGGTCAACGCTCGCTGCTTGTGGGTCCGGATGTCACGCTGCGCGTAGGCCCGGCGCGTCCGCGCCAGGCCTCCGTACGACCGCAAAGCGAGGCTTGTTGTTGTTCTCAACTCCCCGCGAAGGCAGAGGGATTGCGCAACGGAATGACGCCTTCCACCGAAGCGAACTCGATCGCAGACCGGTACCAGGATCAAGATTGCGGCGCAGAAGGTGCCCCAAGTTCGTGGCGGGGCGACGCTCAACGCCGCCGTGGACCCCAAGGCGGCCAAGCGCAAGGCCGACAAAGCTGTGACCGCGAAGAGAGCCCTCACGAAAGCTGCCGCAGCGGAAAAGAAATAGCCGGAATTTTGGGTGGACCTGGCAGGGCGGATCGCCAGTAACCTACTCGTCTGGATTGCCTCACCATGCCCCGCCACTACCTCGACGTCCCCTACAAGTCCAAGGACCAAGCCAAAGCCTTGGGTGCGCGGTTCGACGGTGCGGCCAAGCGTTGGTATGTCGAAGACACGGTGGACCTGGTCCTGTTCACTGCCTGGTTGCCCGCGGGCGTCGCTTCCACTGCCAGCACGGCCATAGCACCAGCTTCCACGGGCACCACCTCCACCGACTTGGCCAACACCCGCACAGGCGTCTCCCTCTCGCGTCTGCTCAGCAGCGTGTCTGCGGCGGTGGCGCAGGCGTTCATGGGCGGCGTCTGGACGCTGGCGGAGGTCAATGAGGCCAGCATTCGCAACGGCCACGTGTACCTCGAGCTCTCGGAGCGCGACATTGCCGGTCAGCCCGTGGCAAAAGCCAAGGCCATGATCTGGGCCAACACCGCTGTCCGCATCCTTCCCGAATTCGAACGAGCCACCGGCGTCGTGCTGGGCGCCGGCATCAAGCTGCTGGTACGCGCCAGGCCGGTCTTCAAGGCCCAGTACGGATTCAGCCTCGAGAGCAGATCAGGCGTGAGGGCGCTGGACGGTCGATGTCAAACTGCGGACTGCTTCCGCTTGTCGCCGTGGTAGCGACCCGTGCCGCGTGCAAGCACAACATCGGACGCCCGTACCGTGCCCGGATCGAAGTCGGGCTGGCCCGCGATGCGCCGATACAGCGGCGCGAAGTCGATCTTTGCCAGCTCCAGCAGTTGCTCTAGGTTGTCAATGACGAAGTAGCTTTCCTGGAAATCGTCGATGCGGTAGTTGGTTCGCATCACCCTTTCCAGGTCGAAGACGATGCGATTGGGCGACGTATCGTCCAGCGAAAAAACCGTCTCCGTGAAGGATGACGCGATGCCGGCACCGTAGATGCGCAGCCCTTCCGGCTGCCTTAGCAGACCGAACTCCACCGTGTACCAGTAGACGCGCGCGAGCTTGTCCAGGACGCCGAGCTTCTGCGCGCGCAGTCCGCCTTCGCCGTAGGCCTGGATGTAATCAGCGATGGCCGGGTTCATCAGCATGGGCACGTGGCCGAACACGTCGTGAAACACGTCGGGCTCTTCCAGGTAATCCAGTTCGTGCGGCTTACGGATGAAATGACCCGCCGGAAAGCGCCGATGCGCCAGATGTTCGAAGAACACCTCGTCCGGCACCAGGCCCGGAACCGCGACCACCTGCCAGCCTGTCTTCTTCATCAGCACGTCGCTGAGGCGCCGGAAATCCGGAATCTCATCCGCACCGATGGGCAGATTGCGCATGCCTTCGACGAACTCGTCGCACGCCCGGCCCGGCAGCAGTTTCGACTGGCGTTCGAACAGGGTCCTCCAGACGCCGTGTTCGGCAGCGGTATAGGCTTTCCAGCCCTGGTCGATGGTCCAGTCGGCGCGCTGCGGCTGGCCCGCGTTGCCGGCCGCCAGACCATGTTTGGCGCTCTGAACTTCGGCGGTATCGAGACCCAGCATGGACGCCACCTTCAGGCCGTCTGCAGCACGCCGCGGCGCACCTGGTCGCGCTCGATCGACTGAAACAGCGCCTTGAAATTGCCTTCACCGAAACCGTCGCTGTAGTCCCCCTTGCGCTGGATGAACTCGAAGAACACCGGGCCGCCGAAGGCCGTCTGCGAGAAGATCTGCAAGAGCAGGCGAGGCGTTCCGCCCTCGGTGGTGCCGTCCAGCAGGATGCCGCGCGCTTGCAGCTCGGCAACCGGCTCGCCGTGGCCGGGCAGGCGCGTCTCGAGCATCTCGTAGTAGACGTCGTTCGGTGCGGTCATCAGCGGCACGCCAGCAAGCCCGAGCTGGTCGATCGTCTCGACAAGGTTGTCGCTCAGCAGCGCGATGTGCTGAATGCCTTCGCCGTTGAACTTCATCAGATACTCTTCGATCTGGCCCGAGCCCTTGGACGATTCCTCGTTCAGTGGAATGCGGATCTTGCCGTCGGGCGCCGTCAGCGCCTTCGAGGTGAGGCCTGTGTACTCGCCCTGGATGTCGAAATACCGGATCTCGCGGAAGTTGAAGATCTTCTCGTAGAAGTTGGCCCAGAAGGTCATGCGGCCGCGGTACACGTTGTGCGTGAGGTGATCGATCACCTTGAGGCCGTGGCCGACGGGATGGCGGTCGACGCC
>JAQGMP010000409.1 GCA_028292285.1 Variovorax sp.
GCATCATCCACGCGGTCGAAGAGGCGCAGGGCACGCGCGCGCCGACGCAGCGCTTCGTGGACCGTTTCGCGGCCATCTACACGCCGTCGGTCTTTGCGCTGGCACTGGCCGTCGCGCTCTTCACGCCGTGGCTGATGGACCTGACTTGGCTCGAAGCCATCTACAAGGCGCTGGTGCTGCTGGTTGTGGCCTGCCCGTGTGCATTGGTGATTTCGACGCCGGTGACCGTCGTCAGCGCCCTGGCGGCAGGCGCGCGCCGCGGCATCCTGATCAAGGGCGGCACGTACCTCGAAGAAGCGCGCAACCTCAAAGCCATCGCGCTCGACAAGACCGGCACGATCACCGAGGGCAAGCCCAGGCTTGTCGACTGGCTCGTGCTCCGTGCCGACGGCGACAAGGACAAGATCGGCCGCATCGCGATGAGCCTGGCCGAACGGTCCGACCATCCGGTCTCGAAGGCGATCGCCCAAGGGCTCGGCCTGCCGAGCGCCAGCGACGATCCGGACGCGGTGGAAGGTTTTACTGCCCTCCCCGGCCGCGGCACGCAAGGCTCGATCGGCGGGCGCGACCACGTGCTCGGCAACCATCGCCTGATGCAGGAACGCAATCAAAGCGATGCGGACTTGGCAGCCCGGCTCGACGCGCACGAGCAGCAAGGCCGCACGGTCACGTTGTTGGCAGACGAGGACGGCGTCATCGCCATTTTCGCCGTGGCGGACACCATCAAGGAGTCGTCGCGCCAGGCCATCGCCGAACTGAAAGCGCTCGGCGTGACGCCCGTGATGCTGACCGGCGACAACACGGCGACGGCTCGCACCATCGCAGCCGAAGCCGGTATCGACGAATCGCAAGGCAACCTGCTGCCCGAAGACAAGCTCGCAGAAATCAAGGCGCTGCAAAAGCGCTTCGGTGCCACCGCGATGACCGGCGACGGCATCAACGACGCGCCCGCGCTGGCGCAGGCCGACATCGGCTTCGCGATGGGCGCCATGGGCACCGACATCGCCATGGAAGCGGCAGACGTGGTGGTCATGAACGACGACCTGCGCCGCATCCCCGAGACGATCCGCCTGTCGCGCCAGACGCACGCGGTGCTGGTGCAGAACATCTCGCTGGCGCTCGGCATCAAGGCGGTTTTCATGGTGCTCGCGCTCTTCGGGACGGCCACCATGTGGATGGCGGTGTTCGCCGACATGGGCGCGACGCTGCTGGTGGTCGCCAACGGACTGCGGCTGATGCGCGCAAAGACCATTGCGGACTGAGTCATCTGAATCGCGCCCCCTGAATCGCATCGCCTAAACTCCGCGCCCATGCGCCGCTATCTGCTCGTCTTCCTGATGCTGCTGTTGCCGCTCCAGTCCGTCTGGAGCGCGGCGGCGACCATCTGCGCGCACGAGCAGACGCAGGCCGGTGAGCGCCATTTCGGACATCACGAAGCGCATCACGCAACGAACGGCGCCACGGACGACGCGAATGCATCGGGCGCGTCCGACGCCGACCATCACCACGTCCTGAACGTGCATCCGGTGTCGCATGCGGCGCCGCTGGCCTTGCCGATGGCCCAGGCGACACGGCACATTCCGGCCGTGTCCGATCCCTACCCGAGCGCGCACATCGCCTCGCTCGAACGTCCGCCCAAAACCTCTGCCGATCTTCCTCGGCAAGGGCTTCGGGCGCGCGCGTGATCTTCTCTTTTTAAAGGTCAAGCAACGCAGCCACACCTTGCCGAATTCATCTCGTTCAGTGATCAACGGAGAATTCGATGCGCAGGTTCGTGTTGCCGATTGCGGCGGCTTTTTTATGGGTGCCCGGGGCCTTCGCCCAGGGGTTGCCTTCTTCTTCGACCCCGACCTTGTCGCTGCGCGCAGCGACAGACCTGGCCTTCGGGCTCAACCCGGAGCTCGCGGCGGCGCGCCTGGAAGTCGATGCCTCTGCCGGCGCGCGCCTCCAGGCCGGGGCGCGGCCGAATCCAGAGTTCTCTTTTCTGCTGGAAGACACGCGGCGCGAAACGCGCACGACGACCTGGCAGATCAATCAACCGATCGAGCTGGGCGGCAAGCGCGACGCGCGCATGGCCGCCGCCGACAAGGGAATCGAAGTCGCGCGCTTCGACCTGCAGGCGCGGCGCGAGGCAGTTCGCGCGGCGGTCGCCACGGCGTATTTCGATGTGCTGGCCGTGCAGGAGCGCACCCGCGTTGCCGAGGCCGGCCTGGCGCTGGTCCAGCGCTCTTCGTACGCTGCCGCGCAGAGGGTGGCGGCAGGAAAAGTCTCGCCGGTCGAAGAAACCAGGGCGCGCGTGGCCGAAGCCAATGTCCGCATCGAGTTGGCACAGGTCCGCAACGAGGCCGTGGCGGCGCACGCGCGGCTGGCCCATGCCGTCGGGCAGCCACTGGACGCGTACGCGCTCGATGGATTGCTCGCCGCACTGCCGATCGTTCCAGTCGAACAGGTCTTCGCCGAGCGGCTGGAAACGGCACCTGCGTTGCGCCGCGCTGAACTGGAGTTCGAGCGTCGTAAAGCGCTGACCGCGGTCGAGAACGCGCGCCGCATCTCCGACGTGACGGTGAGCCTCGGCACCAAGCGCGACAACCAGCTCGGCTTCAACCAGGCGGTGGTCGGCGTGACGATCCCGTTGCCGTTGTTCGATCGCAACCAGGGCAACGTACTGGAGGCACTGCGCCGCGAAGACAAGGCCCGCGAAGAGGTCGCTGCCGCGCGTGCCGCCGTGCGCAGCGACGCGATTCAGGCCCGCGCGCGACTGCATGCTGCGCGCACCGAAGCACAGTCGCTCGCGGCCGACGTGCTGCCCGGCGCGCAAAGCGCGTTCGATGCCACGACCAGAGGCTTCGAAGCGGGAAAGTTCAGCTTTCTCGAAGCGCTCGATGCACAGCGGACCTTGCTGCAAGCGCGCACGCAGTACCTGCGGGCGTTGG
>JAQGMP010000429.1 GCA_028292285.1 Variovorax sp.
AAGCCGTGCTGCCCGCGGTGGATCAGGTACTCGACGAAGTCGAGCACCACGAGGTACATCGCGAAAGCGATCCACGGCACATCGGTGACGCCGGGCCACAGCTCATCGAGATGCAGCGTGCCCCAGCCGGAGCCGCGAAGGCTTCCGAGGGCATCGTCGAACAGCGGTTGCAGCAGAAAGAAAATCGCAAGCCTGAAAAGCCCGAGCCGATGGATCAGCGTATACAAAATGTCGGTGCGGATGGCGCGCTTGTCGATCACCGGCTCGGCCGGCCGCCAGCGTTGCAGCGGGCCGATCACCGCGAGCAGCACCAGAATCTGGATCAGCCCGACCAGCAGCCAGCCGGTCGCATCGAAGGCGTCTTCGGTCCAGCCGCCGAGGCCGACGGCGTAGACGAGCGGCTGCACCGCGGCTTCGAAAAACCAGCCCTGCAGCGCCGAAAAATGATCCGTGAGCCACTCGACCATGACGTCGCCGGCTCAGGGATGCGCCGCGATCCAGGCGCGGTAATCAGGATGCTGGCGCAGCGTTTCGAAGCAGAAGCCCTTGGCCTTGAGGCCGACGATGAGCGGTTCCAGGTCGGCCGGCGCCCACGGATCCTTGCGCGACCAGATGCCCAGATGCGCCAGCAGGATGTCGCCCGGCTTGATGGTCGCGAGCGACTGCGCGAGCAGCTTCTCGTTGCTGAACTTTTCGCTCGGTAGTTCGTCGCCGAGAAAGCCTTCGGGCGCCCAGGCAACGTGCGCAAAGCCGCAGGCCCGTGCTGCCGCCAACAACTTCGGCGATGTCTTGCCGCCCGGCGCGCGGAACAAGGGCAGCGGCTTCTTGCCCGTGATCTGAGCCAGCCGCTCGGACGATTTCGCGATGTTTTCGCAGTACTGCGCGGCGGTCCAGTTGAAGTCGCGACCGGCGAACGCACCAGCCGACGGCCGCACCCGGAAGCGCGGTTCCGCACCCTTTTCGTCGCCGCGCCAATACACGTGGTCGTAGGTATGCGAGCCGAACTCGTTGCCCTCGGCCGCCCTCGCCTTCCACCAGGCCGCCCAGTGGTTGTCGAGGCTGTCGCCGTCGGTCTGCGTGCGCTCGGCCGCGGCAAAAAAAGTGACCCGCACGTTCTGCCGCTTGAGCACGTCGGCGACCAGCGGCGCGATGCCCATGTGGCCGGTGTCCAGCGTCAGGTAGACCGGCTTCTCGCAAGTGGCCGGAGCGCCTTGTGCGACTGCGATCATCGGCACTGCGCATGCAGCGACGACTGCGGCGAATACGCCGGCGAACTTAAAAAAGCTTGGCATGGTCCAGCGTCCAGACGCCATGCGGCGAGCGGCCCACGTTGATTTGCCGAACCACCTTGTGGCTCGCCAGGTCGACGATGCTGAGCTTTTTGGCCCAGCGCGAGGTGACGTACAAGGTCTTGCCATCGGCCGACACATCCATGCAATCCGGACCGCCGGGCACAGGATATTCGTCGGTCACCTTGAGCGTTTGAATGTCGATGCGGCTGATCGTGTTGGCCACGCGGTTGCTGACGAAAACAGTGCGGCCGTCGCCCGCCGCACGGAAGGCGTGGGCGCCCTTGCCCGTCGGGATCTTGCCGACCAGTTTGGGCTCCGCGCCCGCCACGTCGAACACTTGTACGCCGTCGCTGCCCGTGAGCCCGACCAGCAGCGTCTTGCCGCCATGAATGCCGAAGATGTCGGCCGGCATCGCACCGGTGGGCATGCGCCAGCGGACGGCCTGCGTGGCCAGATCGATCGAGATCAACTCATCGCTGTCCTGCATGGTCACGTAGGCGATCGTGCTGGTGCCGTCGATCCAGATGTGGCTCGGCGTCTTGCCGGTCGCAATGCGCTTGGCCAGCTTCAGGTCCTTGCCGTCCCAGCGATAGATGTCGACGTGGTTGAGCCGGTTGCCGGCTGTCACGAACCATTTCATGTCGCGCGAAAACTGCAACTGGTACGGATCGATGATGCCGTAGACCACACGCTGCACTTCGGCCGTGCGCGGATTCAAGAACGTCAGGGAATCGCCCGCCGAATTCGCCACGATGACCGACTTTTCGTCGGGTGTCATGTAGATGTGGTGCGGCTCCTTGCCGGTCGTGATGCGCTGCTTTTCAGTCCAGTCGTCAGCACTGATGACGCTGACACTGGCATCGAGCGAATTGAGCACGAAGATCGGTGGCTGCTCGGCGGCGTGGGCCGCCTGGACAAAGGGTGCGGCGACAACGGCACACATCAACAAAAAGGCCGCAAAGCGGCCGGTCGGCAGGGCAAGAGAGCGCAAAGGAATGAGTCCTGAAGAGGGTCTTCGATTTTAACGGCCGACCCTGCCGATTGGCTGACCTCAGCGTGAGCTTCGGAGAGCTTCGACTTCTTCGCCAGTCAGCCAGCGCCACTGACCCGGCGGCAATGCGTCGGTCAGCACCAGCGACCCGATCTGCGAGCGATGCAGCGCCTCGACGCGGTTGCCGACGGCAGCGACCATGCGCTTGACCTGGTGGTACTTGCCTTCGGTCAGCGTCAATCGCAATTGCAGCTCGCCGGTGGCCTCGCACGCGGCCGCACGCACGGGCGTGGGATCGTCGTCGAGCACCACGCCGGCCAACAGCTTGTTTACCTGCGCGGCGTCGACCGGGTGCTTGGTCGTGACCTCGTAGACCTTCGGCACATGGTGCTTGGGCGAACCCATCCGATGGATGAAATGGCCGTCGTCGGTCATCAGCAGCAGGCCGGTCGTGTCCTGGTCGAGCCGTCCGACCGCTTGCACGCCCTGCACGGCCCCCTTGTTGGGCCGCAGCCGCAACGGCGATGGCAGCAGCGTGTAGATGCTCGGGTAGGTCGACGGCTTTTGCGAGCACTCTGTGCCGCTCGGCTTGTGCAGCATCAGGTAGGCCTTGTCGTGGTAATACCACGCCTTGCCCTGTACCGTGAAATGCAAGCCGTCGACGGTCACGTCCGCGGACGGGTCCGTCATCAGGTTGCCGTCGATGGCGACGTAGCCCTGCTGGACCAGCCCGGCACAGACGCGCCGTGTCCCGAAGCCCTGGGTATAGAGAATTTCTTGCAGCTGCACTAAATCAGTAACCCAGTGCCAGGCCGGTATTGCGGCGTGGATCGTTGGCCCCGTAGAACCGGTTTTTTCCGACCGGTTTGCCGCCGAGCGACGGCGCGCCGACGATGATCGCGGCCATGTGGTTGGCGGGCTGCGGCACGCCGATGTTGTGACCCATGTCGATCAGCAGTTTGCGGGTGTCCGGGCTCAAGGCATAGGTCTCGACGTTGGTCACGTCCGGCAGCCATTGCTGGTGAAAGCGCGGAGCGTCGACTGCCTCCTGCACGTTCATGCCGTAGTCGACGGCATTGACGATCGTCAGCAGCACCGCCGTGATGATGCGGCTGCCGCCGGGGGTGCCGAGCACCATCACCGGCTTGCCATCCTTGCTGACGATGGTCGGGCTCATCGAACTCAGCGGCCGTTTGCCGGGTGCGATCGCGTTGGCTTCGCCCTGCACCAGGCCGTACATGTTCGGCACGCCGATCTTCGAGGTGAAGTCGTCCATCTCGTTGTTCAGCAGTACGCCGGTCTTGGCGGCGGTGACTTTGGCGCCGAACCAGTCGTTTAGCGTGTAGGTCACCGACACCGCATTGCCCCATTGGTCGGTGATCGAATAATGCGTGGTGTTGCTGCCCTCGTGTGGCGCGACGCCGGGCTTGATGTCTTTCGACACGCCGGCCTTCTTCGGATCGATGGCGGCGCGGATCTTCTCGGCGTAGCCCTTGTCGAGCAGTCGGTCGAGCGGGTTCTTCACAAAGTCGGGGTCGCCAAGGTAGCTGTTGCGGTCCACATACGCGTGGCGCATCGCCTCGATCTGGTAATGCACGGCCTGCGCGGACCGATAGCCCAGATCCTTCAACGGATAGCCCTCGAGGATGTTCAGCATCTCGCAAATGACGACGCCACCCGAACTCGGCGGCGGCGCGGACACCACGTGATAACCGCGGTAGTCGCACTCGACCGGCGGCAACTCGCGCGTTTTGTACTGGTCGAGATCGGCTTGCGTGATGAGGCCCTTGCCGGCCTGGCTCGAGGCCACGATGGCGGCACCGACCGCGCCTTTGTAGAAGCCGTCGGTGCCCTTCCGGCTGATCGCCTTCAGCGTCGTCGCCAGATCCTTTTGCACGATCTTCTGGCCCGGAGCAAAGGGCTCGCCCTTGTTCAAAAAGATGGCGCCCGACACCGGGTCTTTCTTGAAGTCGTCGGTCGCGGTGGCAAACATGTCGATGTCGCCTTGATCGAGCACGAAGCCACGCTCGGCCAGCGTGACGGCCGGCGCGATCAGCGCCGCACGCTCCATCGTCCCGTATTTCTCGCGTGCGAGTTCGAGCCCTGACACGGTACCGGGAACGCCGACCGCGAGATGCCCGTTGGTGCTCAGGCCCTTGACGACGTTGCCGTCCTTGTCGAGGTACATGTTCGCCGTAGCGCCGAGCGGCGCCTTCTCGCGAAAGTCGAGAAATGTCTTGCGGCCATCGGCCAGCTGCACGGTCATGAAGCCGCCGCCGCCGAGGTTGCCCGCCGCGGGATATACCACCGCCAACGCATAGCCGACCGCGACGGCCGCGTCGACGGCGTTGCCGCCGTGCTTCAAGACATCGACACCGACCTTGGTCGCCAGATGCTGCGCAGAGACGACCATGCCGTTCTCTGCCGCCACAGGCGCCTGAGAAGCGGCGTATGCGTTTGGCGCGAATGCCAATACCAGCGCGGTCGCGACGGCGCACTGCACCTTGTGCGGCGTGGAAAACCAGTGAACTTGCTTCATTTTTATTGTCTCCGTTGAAAAATCAGAATCCGGTGAGGTCAGGCGACAAGCAATGCCTTGCGTCTCAGATCGCCGAGCGCCAGCTCGACCTGCTTGAGCGTGAATTCCCTGAGCGCGTCGGCGTCGGTGATCGGTTTGTCGTCCTTGATAAAACGCAGTCGCTCGGCGCGCGCTTCGCCCGCCAGATGCCCCGCCAATGCCTCGTGAGAATGCGCACCATCGAGCAGCGGCAGCAGGCACCTTTCGAGCAGCGACAACGCCACCGGCTCATGCCATTGGTTGCACACGCTGGCCGCCGGTCCGGCAGTCAACGCCAGGCCCGGCGCGCGACGCACCGCCGCGAGCGCACGTGGAAACTCCGGAACCGCGCTGGCCGCCGCGGTGGCGCCGCGCCGGATGCGCACTGCGCCGAGAATCAGCAGCTCTTCGAGCATGCCGACGATGAACGGCTCGACCGACGTGCGCAGTTCGCCCGTGCGTTCGGCCACGGCAGCAATCAAGGCGTCGGTCGACACCGTGGCGGGATAATTTTCGTCGAGCACTTGCGCCACCGCCTTGTGCACCGGCAAGCGCAGCGTCACCTTCAAATTGCGTATCGCGTTGCACGGTTGCTCACGCGCGTCCAGCGTCAGCGGGGCGCCGTCTTGCGCGCTGAAAGTACCTGCATATTCGAGCTTGGCATTGCGCTCGGGATCGAGCCGATAGCGGATTTCGCTGGCCCGCTCCTGCTTGACGAGCAGCGTCTGCCTGAACGTGCGATTGACAAGAAAGTCGAGGTATTGCTCCATCAGCACCTGGCTGCCGCCGCACTCGCGCAACAGCGGATCGCGAACCTTCTCGCCATAGTTCTGCACGAACATCGACGACGGTTCGGCATCGGCCAGGTAAGCCAGACCGCGCGCACCGGCACGCTCGACGAATTCCTTGAAGTAGCACGGCGCGTTGCAGGGCTCCAGAAACTCGTGCAGCAAATAAGAGCTGTTGGCACCGCGCACGATCGGCATGGTCTCTTCGAGCGTTTTCTTGAGAACGCTGTCGGGACGGGCCGACTGCTCCAGAAACTCGAGCATGCCGCGCGCATAAGACAACTTCTCGTCGGGCTCGTCGCGCGGGGCGCCGCGCAGAATCATCGCGTCGCGCACGATCTCGCGCGCCTTCCAGCCCGGATAGACGTTGTAGCTGATGTAGGCGACGCCGTTGGGCGCCAGGTTCTCCGAGCAGACGCGCAGGATGGCGTCCTGCACTTCAGGTGGTACCCAGCTGTAGACGCCGTGGCACACGATGTAGTCGAACTGGCCGAAAGACGCATCGATCGAGGCGATATCGAACGCGCGCAGCGTGACGTTGGCGACGCCCGATTGGCGAATCGCTTCGACGCCCTGCGAAATCTGCACTGTCGACAAGTCGATACCCAGCGCGGTCGCTTCCGGATGGCGCGAGGCGAACGGTATGAGGTTGCCGCCCGAGGCACAACCGAGCTCGAGCACACGCGCCTGCTCCGGACGCGGTGCGTCGAGTCCGAACATGTAGGCCAGCGCTTCGAGGTGTTCCACAGCCGTTTGCGGAAACGGGTGGGAGTCGTATGGCACCGAGTCGTAATACCGGGTGAGTGCGGAGGTCAGTGTTTCCGACATGGCGGTCCTGGTCATCGAGGTTGGCGAGGAACCCTCGCCGAAACCCAACCGACTATAGCCGCGCGAAATTCCGTCTGGACACGGCATGGCCGGCGCCACGAGAAAGGGCCAACCGGCAAGGGTTGGCCCATCAGGGAAAGTGGTGGAGCTGGGGGGATTTGAACCCCCGTCCGCAAGCCTTCATCGCGCAGATCTACATGTTTAGCGATCTGATTTAAG
Source organism: Variovorax sp. (assembly GCA_028292285.1). Taxonomy (GTDB): domain Bacteria; phylum Pseudomonadota; class Gammaproteobacteria; order Burkholderiales; family Burkholderiaceae_C; genus Variovorax. The sequence continues at coordinate 6,676 of JAQGMP010000429.1, forward strand.
TCTCGCCACCTGTGTCGCGCAGTCGCACGCTACACAGGCCGCCAGCACCCTATTTTCTTGCCCCGACCCAAGGTACCCGGATCGGAGCCAGCCCATGTAATTATCCTTGCAGCCGGGAGGTCAGGATTGCTCCCTTCCCCCTTGCCCAGCCCATCGGCCAACTGTTGCAAGGCTCACTGGCAATTAAGCAGCGAGTGCGAAACGTTCGTCGTTTGCAGTTAGTTTTTTTGAATCTGTTTTACGAGCGCATTCAGCTCGACATGCACCGCTGCGATTCCGAACCCACGTCGAAACCAGTGCAGCCCCAAGCGCCGTATTTTAGGCTTGTTCCAAGAGTTTCAAGAGATCGATCGGTGCTTCGATCACCGCGTCGGCTTCCCACCGCGTGACGTCCGCATCCGCGCCGATGTAGCCATAGTTGGCCGCCACCGTCGCCATGCCGGCGGCACGGCCGGCGACCATGTCGCGCTCGTCGTCTCCCACATAGACACACAGCGCCGGATCGACGCCCAACCGGCGCGCAGCCTCGAACAGCGGCTCCGGATGCGGCTTCGCGAACGGCGTCGTATCCCCGCTCACGATCGCGCCGGCCGTATCGAAGAGCGGCATGTGCCGCGTCAGAGGCTCCGTGAAACGCTTCGACTTGTTGGTGACCAGGCCCCAAAGCAGTCCGCGCAACCGGAGCGCTTCGAGCAGTTGAGCAACGCCGTCGAACACCACGGTATGGGTCAACATCCGCGTTTCGTACTTGACGAAGAACTCCTCCCGCAATGCCGCGAAGTCGGGCGACTCGGGTGAGATGTTGAAAGCCACGCCCAGCATGCCGCGCGCGCCAGCGCCGGCCATCGGTCGGTATTGCGCCAACGGCAGCGACAACATGCCGCGTTCTGTACGCATCTGATCGGCCGCAGCGCCCAAATCTGGCGCACTGTCGATCAGCGTTCCGTCGAGATCGAAGAGAACCGCCCTGAATGTCCGGCTCCGCATCACGTGAGCGCCGCTGGCTTGCGGGTCGCAAACATGTAGTTGACGCTGGTGTCCGCGCTGAGCCAATAGCGCCGGGTGATGGGGTTGTATTCCAAGCCTCGCGTGTACGAGACATCCAATCTTGCGGCTCTGCAATGCGCTGCCAACTCGCTGGGCCGGATCAATTTGCGGTACTCGTGGGTGCCGCGGGG